>NZ_ACJM01000010.1 GCF_000174415.1 Dethiobacter alkaliphilus AHT 1 | reverse complement strand
CTGAGGGTCAGGTCCGACATTTCGATCTTTATCTGAAAATATGGCTACTTTATTTCTTCATATATATAATGGCATAAATCTTACCGTTTCGGTTACTCTATTTACTGCAATGCTGCAAATATCTGGAGGTGCATAAATGGTATGACCATCGGTATGATTGTGTTGGTAGTTGTGGCGGTGCTTGTCTATCTGGGCGCTGCCCAACGGGTGTTGGACAGGCTGCGTCTGTCGGACAGGGCAGCTCTGTTGTTCTTGGGTGCCATGGTGGTGGGAGGATTTCTCCCTGATATCCCCATCACCGATAATGTCTCCATCAACATCGGTGGCGGCATTATCCCCATTGTATTAGCAGTATATCTCTTCATTAAGGCCGGTTCCACCAAGGAAAAGGTTCGGGCCGTACTGGCGGCGCTGGTAACCGGCGGAGTGGTTTATGCGGCCATGAAAATTATGCCGTCGGAACCCACGTACAATTATTTTCTCGATCCCATGTACCTGTTTGCCATTATTGCCGCGGTGGTGGGTTACCTGGCAGGGCGCTCCCGGCGCTCAGCGTTTATCGCCGGCTCCATGGGTATTTTACTCACCGATATTTTCTCGCGTATTGAGATTGCCATTTACGGTGGTTCGGGCGGTATGAGTATCGGCGGCGCCGGTGTTTTTGATGCCATCGTAATCAGCGGTATTTTGGCACTTCTTTTGGCGGAGATTTTTGGTGAAAGCCGCGAACGGATTCAGGGCGGGCCGTCCCAGGACCGTCCCGACAGCCTGAAAAAAGGTTTGTCCGATGTGGAGTTAAGTGAGGAGCTGGATCGGGAAGAAATGCAGAAAAATGAAGAAGAGGAGGAGTACAAACATGAAGAATAAGGCCTTTTTGCTAAAACTGGCCCTGGCTGTGCTTTTGTCTCTGTCCCTCCTCGTAGTGGTCGGTACCGGCAATACGGCAGTTGCTTTCGATTATGATGAATATGAGCACCACAGCGGCCGTATTTTTACCATGGTGGACCAGGATGGCGAAGTGATTATGCGTACTGCCCGCCAGATTGTGGTGGGGGACGAGTATATTAATATGGCTAACAATTACTACCGTGTTGTTTCCGTAGATGGGGAAACGGCGGTGGCCGAAGAGGTGGAGAGGCAAACAGCTGCCGCCGAACCTGTGAGTGAAGGATTCATTGCACGGGTAAGCCGCCTGCTGCGCAATTCCATCCCGGTTCAGCAGCAGGAAGGCCAGGACCTTAACCGGCGCATAGGCATTTACAATTCCCACGGTGCCGAGTCCTATATTGAAGGCGATGGGGAAGAGAGCAAAGACCCCGGCGGCGGTATAATCGATGTGGGCGACAGGCTTGCTGAAGCACTGGAGGGGATGGGTGTGGAAGTTCTACGTTCCCAGGAACCCCACACACCCCACGATGCCGGAGCTTATAACCGCTCCAAGCGTACCGTGGAAGAATTCCTAAAAGAAGACCCGGACGCGCTCATTGACGTCCACCGTGATGCGGTGCCCGAAGAAGAGTATCTGGAAGAAGTGGAAGGCGAAGAGCGGGTGCAGGTTCAGTTTGTGGTGGGCCGGCAGAACCAGAACATGGAAGTCAACAAAGAGTTTGCCGAAGGCCTGAAGGCCCGGGCCGATGAACTGTATCCCGGCCTGGTAAAAGGAATATTTATGGCCCGCGGCAGCTACAACCAGGAGATGTCACCCCAGGCCACTCTCATTGAAGTGGGGTCCCACACCAATAATAAAGATCAGGCTTTAGAGACCATGGACCTGTTTGCCGAAGTGGTCAACGACTTCCTCTATGAAGGAGAAGGGGATGAGATTGCCAGCCCTGCTCCGGGAACTCCCGACGGTCCCGGCGGCACGGCGTTGCGCTCTGCCCTCTGGGTAATTGCCGGATTAGTGGTGGCAGTAGGAATCTTTTTGGTTGTCAGTGCCGGCGGCTTTGAACAAGCTAAAGAAAAGCTGTCCAAGTTCAGAAACAAGGAGTTCTCCAATACCATGGGACTTCCGCCTGATGAGGAAGAACCCTGTGATAAGTGTAAGGAAGATAAACCGGACGGAGGTAATGAAGGGAGTTAAATGCCATGACCGATGATCTAATGGCTATTGCTGCAGGCATCATTGTGGGCACATTGGCACGATACTGGATGATGAGCCGTGATGTGCGGCAATACCCTTCTTATCCTCATGCGGTTATTAATCATCTGGCGCTGGGCTTTTTGGCGGCCACCCTTGGAGCGGTGGCCGTCCCGGCCCTGGCCGCCGAAGAGTATACTGCAGTTACATTTCTGGCTCTGGCCGCCACCCAGTTTCGCGAAGTACGAAATATGGAGCGGGAAATGCTGGGGACGCTGGAGCATTCGGAAATGGTGGTCCGCGGACCGGATTTTATCGAAGGGATTGCCCGCACGTTTGAAGCCCGTAACTATCTGGTACTGCTTGTTGCTTTGATAACCTCCGGCATTACCTTTTGGGTAGGGCTGATTTGGGGCGTTGTGGCAGGCATTCTGACCGCAGTGGCGGTAAAAATGTTAAAGCGCGGTAAAAGAATTGGAGATATTGCCAAAGTAAGGGCCGTTGAATTTCGTTTTGAGGGGCCAGATTTATTTGTAGAAGATATTCATATTATGAATCTGGGACTTCAGGAGATTCGCGAAGAATATGAAGCAAAGGGCAGAGCGTTAGTAATTGAGCCCCATGACGATAACGCCCGGGAAATTCTGGCCAATGTGGGTCAGCGTCAGGCCATAGCTCACGATGCAGCATCACTGTTGGGAATCCATCGTGATGTGGATACTGCGGAGTTTACACCGCTTTTGCGCCGTGATACCGATACCGGCAGAATAGGGATGATTATGGTTCCCATCGAACCGGATTCGGAATGCCTGGTAATGGCGGTAAAAAATGTGCCGGTCCTGGAAAGCGCTTTGGTAAATCCACTGGCCTCCGGCGCGGGCAGATGTGCGTCAGATTAGGGGGGATTTATTATGGATGTGGCCATTAAAAAGCTAATTTTGGCCGCTGTAACCACGCATGATAAACAGGTCAGCGGTGTACCGACATTTTATGCCGATAATGAAGAAGAGCGGGCCAGAATGTCTACCATTCTCTCCCGCGTACTGGAAGCGGTGGCACATGATATGGGAAACGGTGTTTATATCATAGTAAAACATTAAGCCGGTTCACTGAAACAATAGTTGGAGGATGCAGATGGCGGGAAAAAAGATAATCTATCATTGCTACGGCGGCGCCCACTCATCGGTGACCGCCGCAGCAATTCACCTGGGAAAACTAAAACCTCATATCATACCATCCGACCGGGAGTTGATGGGCCTGACCCTGTTTGACCGTCAAACCAAAGACGGTCACGGACAGCTGCATTTTTTTGGTTTTGACCGGGCAGGAAATCAGATTTATTCGGTGGGCTGTCGCAATATCGGGTCGTCTTTGGAACAATTTTTACAAAATGTCTCAGGCCTCTTAAATGTGGAAGACGAACTGCATTTTGTGGATACACTGCACTGTGTGAACCTGAAAATGCGCATAGGAGGCTATATTTCAAGGCGCCTGGGCATCATTAAGTATGGCCGTCCTCTGGTATTGGAGGGTACCCAGGATGCGTATCCCAAACTGGTGGAGTTGGTAAATAAGGTGCGAAAGGAAGCAGGCGCATGAAATATATCTACCTGGGCGTATCAGACCTTTACCTGCCCGCCACCACCGCAGCCATTCATTTGGAACAGCTGGATAGCTTACACGGCCCCACCCAGCAGAAACTAAAAAGCCTGTCCTATTTCCGCACCGTGGGCAAAGAAGATGACGGCAAACTTTATTTTGCAGGTCGGGATAATAACGACAATGAAGTCTATATCGCCAGCATCAAAGGACATCCCGATGTGGCGGTGCGGGCGGTGCAGAGCCTGCTGGGGCTGTATCAAATGTCTCTCAGTGAAGTGCAGGTTATCCCCTGCTTGCCGGAGAATCCGCAGATTAGTTTGGTCTGCAGTGTGTTTAAACAACTGGGCCTGCAGAATGTGGCAGACTATGTGGGCTATAAACTGGTGAACAATCGTTTTACCGCAATTGTAAAATCTGTTCGCAGGGAACCTGTCTGAGTTGGGACCTGCACTAAAAAGGCGGCTCCCCTACGGGGTGCCGCCTTTTTGGCGGTGAATTTGCTTCCTCTTAATAATATCTATTGACATTTTGATACCAACTGCATATAATGTAAACAATTAAGCAAATGTTTAATTGAGAGGTGTTAAAATGTCCAATGAGCATGATCGTTGCCAGGAGTTTTGTGTAGATGCCAAAGCCTTGGCTGCGGCAGAGAAAAAAATGCCGGACCAGGCCACCCTAAACCGGCTGTCCCGCATGTTTGGGGCCTTTGGCGACGCCAATCGGCTAAAAATTATGCTGGCTGTGGCGGACCAGGATTTGTGTGTCTGTGAGTTGGGAGAGCTTTTGGGGATGAGTGCGCCGGCCGTCTCTCATCATTTGCGCAGGCTAAAAGATTTAAGTTTGGTAAAAACCCGCCGTCAGGGAAAGCTGGTCTATTATTCCCTGGATGATCAACATATCCGCGATTTGCTGGTTATAGGCCAGGCCCACCTACAACATAGTTCATAACACAGATAAAGGGGAAGATAAGATGTCAGAAGCAAGAGCTTTAACCGGAGGAAGTTTACGGGAAAAACATTTTGGTGGAAGGGCTGGACTGCGCCGACTGTGCCAGACAGCTGGAAGAAGGAATCCGTCGTCTGGAAGGTGTGGATGAGGCTGTGCTGTCGTATGCCTCCGGGAAGTTACACCTGCGCTACCGCCGTCAGTTGGGCGAGGTCCGCAAGATGATGGAATCTCACGGCTACCGCCTGCTGGAAGAAGCTGAGGGAGAACAGGGTAGCGACTTGGCGCGGAAACGGACAGCTTACGCTGTGGTTTCTGCCATGGCCATCCTGTTTGCTATTATTGCTACTCCCTTTAATACAAATGTTTCCGCAACACTGCTGTTGGTGGCCATTTTAACCGGCGGCCATCTCACCTTTCGCCGCGGCATAGCAGCCATCCGTGCCGGCCGCCTGGATATGAATACGCTGATGACGGTGGCGGTGGCCGGAGCTTTGTTTATCAACGAATGGTGGGAAGCGGCCACCGTAGCTTTTCTCTTTGCTGCCAGCCATGCGCTGGAAACATATACAGCGGAAAAGAACCGCCGTTCCATTCGCGCCCTGATGGATACGGTGCCCGAAGAGGCCCACCGGTTAAAGGACGGCGTGCCGGAAACGGTGCCGGTGGAGGCTGTCTTGCCGGAAGAAGAAATTCTGGTGCGGCCGGGGGAGCGTATCCCCCTGGACGGTACAATCGTCTCCGGGTCCTCCTATGTAACAGAAGCAGCGGTAACGGGAGAATCCTTGCCTGTCAGTAAGGAGAGGGGTGGCAACGTTTATGCCGGCACACTTAACGGTAACGGCTCCCTCACTGTTCGCGTAAAAGGCAGCGCCAAGGATTCCACCCTGGCCAATATTGTGCGTCTGGTGGAAGAAGCCCAGGCCCGCCGTGCCCCCGCCCAGCAGTTTATCGACCGCTTTGCCCAAATCTATACACCGGTGGTTATCGCTTTGGCCGCTGCCATTGCCATTCTGGGACCGGTCATAGCCGGGGGCGGCTGGCAGCAATGGGTCTACCGCGGACTGGCGCTATTAATTGTGGCCTGTCCCTGCGCCTTGGTGGTCTCTACCCCGGTGTCCATTGTGGCCTCTTTGACCAACGCAGCCCGGCAGGGCATTCTGGTTAAAGGCGGCGTGTACCTGGAACAAATGAGAGATGTAAATGCCATTATTTTTGACAAAACCGGTACCCTTACCAAGGGAACTCCCATGGTCACCCGTATTTTAAGTACTAATTACCCGCAGGAAAAACTGCTGCAGATTGCCGCCAGCCTGGAAGCGCACTCAGAGCATGTTTTGGCAGAAGCAATCCGTAAGCTGGCCAAAGAACAGGAACTTTCGCCGCAGCAGGTAAGTGATTTTACCGCCTATCCGGGCAAAGGTGTAACGGGCACGGTGGACGGCACCCGCTATTATCTGGGCTCCCCGGCATTTCTGGCCCAACACGGCTATGCCACTTCCAATCTGGAGATGGAGGCGCAAGGGAACGAAACCCCTGTAATGTTGGCTTCAGAACAAACTATTCACGGCGCCCTGCTTATCAGTGATACCATTCGTCAGGAAAGCAGAAGCACTTTGGATAACCTGCGAAACCTGGGTATAGAAAAAATCGCCATGCTCACCGGAGACAGAGAAGAGGCGGCCCGGCCGTTGGCCTTATCCCTGGGACTGGACGATGTGGCCGCCGGTCTGCTGCCGGAACAAAAGGAGCAGGCGGTGCGCCGTTTCCGCACTAAGTTTGGCAGTGTGGCCATGGTAGGTGACGGTATAAATGACGCTCCCGCTTTAGCCTCCGCCGATGTGGGCATTGCCATGGGTGCTGCCGGCAGCCCCACCGCTTTGGAAACCGCCGATATCGCACTGATGGGCGATGAGCTGGATAAACTACCGTTTTTGATTACCCTTTCCCGCCGCACCATGGGCATTATCCGCCAAAACATCGCTTTTGCCCTGCTTATCAAAGGCCTGGCCATTATGCTGGTGTTTCCCGGCTGGTTAACCCTCTGGCTGGCAATCTTAGCCGATATGGGTGCCTCAATTCTGGTCACCGCCAACGGCATGCGCCTGTTAAGATAACAAACACAACGGTAGAAGAGGTTGAATTAACAGCTTAGAAAGTTGATCATGTCATGATTGCTGAGTAGAAACTGACAATAGTACAATACTAAAGCAGAGTGGTATTTAACCGCTCTGCTTTTTTTCATACCGGAAATTATAACGCTTCGCAGTTTGCGAAGCTACTAGGGAAACCGGTATCAAAAGCACGTGTTGAGGGAACTGAAATAAACGTGCTTTTTTATTTGACACACTCAGCGGCGTATAGGATAATTAGGAAAGTACAGGAAAAGTGGGTGTGCACATGACACGCGGTAATGAGGTGGAGCGGGTGGAGCCGGGCTCCATTGCAGAAGAATTGGAGATCGCTACCGGTGACACCATCGTAGCAATAAACGGCGAAAATCCCTCAGACATTCTGGACTGGCGTCTGGCCGAAAGCAGCGAAGATATCCTGCTTGTGGTCCAGCATGCCGACGGTGAGCTGGTGGAGTATGAAATTGAAAAAGACTTTGATGAGCCGCTGGGAATCGTGTTTGCTTCTCCCACTCTGGATGATATCCGTTCCTGCCAGAACCGCTGCGTGTTCTGCTTTGTGGATCAGATGCCGCCGGCCATGCGCAGCACTCTCTATATTAAGGATGACGACTACCGTCTTTCTTTTTTATCCGGCAGCTATATCACCCTCACCAACCTACGGGAAGAAGATGTGGCCAGAATAGAAAAGCTGCACCTGAGTCCGCTTTATGTATCGGTACATACCACCGATTCTCAATTGCGCCGCCGCATGATGAACCATAAACGTGCCGGTGAAGTCCTCCTCCTGCTAAAACGCCTCACCGAGGCCGGCATTGAATTTCATACCCAGGTTGTGCTCTGTCCCGGCCTAAACGACAAAGAGGCCCTGGACCAAACCATAACGGACCTCTATGGCCTGTATCCCGGGATAAAGAGCCTGGCGGTGGTGCCCGTTGGCCTCACCGGACACCGGGAAAAACTCTATCCCCTGTCTCCCTGCGATAAAAGCCACGCCCAAGAGGTACTGGAGCAGCTAACCGCCTGGCAGAAAAAATGCCTGCAGGAGAGCAAAACCCGCTTTGTGTTTGCCGCCGATGAGTTCTACAACATGGCTGATAAGGAGGTGCCCGACCACCACTGGTACGAAGGCTATCCGCAGCTGGAAAACGGTGTAGGTCTTTTGCGGCTGCTATTAAACGACTGGGAAAAACTCCGGCAAACCCTGCCTGAAAAAATTACAGCAGAAAAAAATGTGGCGGTGGTTACCGGCTCATCTGCTGTGCGCTACCTGGAGCCCATCATGGATCAATTAAACAAAATAGAGGGGCTTAACATCCGCCTGATTGGTTTACAAAACCGCTTCTTTGGCGGCCATGTGACGGTGACCGGTCTGTTAACCGCCAGCGATATCATTGCCGGCTTAAAAGACAAAGAAAAAGCAGACCGGATTTATTTGCCCGCCGTAATGCTAAAAGAGGGAAAAGAGCTCTTTTTAGATGGATATACTATTAATGATTTAGCCCAAGAACTGAACACAGATCTACGGGTAGTAAACGACCTGGATAACTTTTTGACAGATTTGCTCTAATTGAAATGAGGTGACCTTAAATGTCTCATCCTGTGGTAGCAATTGTGGGCCGCCCCAATGTGGGTAAGTCCACTCTCTTTAACCGCCTGATCCAACGACGCCTGGCCATTGAGGAACCCACCGCCGGCGTAACCCGGGACCGCATTTACGGCCGTGCAGATTGGACCGGCCATGAATTCTGGCTCATTGATACCGGTGGCCTGACCTTTGAGGAAGATAAAATTTCCCGCGAAATCCACCGCCAGGTGAAGCTGGCCATGGAAGAAGCCAATGTCATTATCTTTGTGGTGGATGTACGCAGCGGCCCGGTGACTTTAGACTATGAAGTGGCGGCCATGCTGCGCAAAACCACCAAGCCGGTGATTCTGGCGGCAAATAAAGCGGAATCGCCAAACTTTGATATGTCTGAATTTTATGCCCTGGGCCTTGGTGAGCCAACCCTTACCTCCGGTGCACACGGACTGGGCACCGGCGATTTGTTGGACGAAGTGGCCAAACACTTACCGGAAACTGAAGAATTTCCCGAGGATGAAGAAATACTGCGGGTAGCCATTATCGGCCGCCCCAACGTAGGCAAGTCATCCCTGACCAACAAGCTTTCCGGCACCGAAAGGGTCATTGTCAGCGATATGCCCGGCACCACCCGGGATGCCATCGACCTGTTAATCGAGCGTGACAACCGTAAATACCTGTTTGTAGATACCGCAGGAATCCGGCGCAAAAGTAAGGTAGACGAAGCGGTGGAATATTATTCGGTACTCCGTTCCATCCGTGCCGCCGAAAGCGCCGATGTGGTGCTGATGCTGATAGATGCCGCCGAAGGCGTTACCGAACAGGACAAACGCATTGCCGGCATTGCCCATGAAGCCGGACGTGCATTGGTTATTGTGGTTAATAAATGGGATAAGGTGGAAAAGGATGACAAAACAATGGACGCTTACCGGGATAACCTCCGGGATGAGTTGGCCTATATTACCTATGCTCCCATCCTGTTTATCTCCGCGTTAACCGGCCAACGTGTTCAGCGCGTCTATGAGCTCATTGACTATGTTGCGGAGCAGCATGCCCTGCGGGTTAAAACATCCCGCTTAAACGAACTGCTGGAAGATGCCACCGCCGTGGTGCCGCCCCCCAGCAAAAAGGGCAAGCAGCTTAAAATTTATTATCTCACCCAGGTGCGGGTAAAACCACCCACGTTCAGTATTTTTGTCAATGACCCGGAGCTGGCCCATTTCTCCTATATTCGTTTTCTGGAAAACAAATTGCGGGAAACATACGGTTTTGAAGGGACTCCCATTCGCATATATGTAAGAAAAAGAAGTAAGAAAGGTGATAAGCTATGAACAATGTCCTGGCGCTTTTAGCCGCTTATCTTCTGGGATCTGTTTCATTTGGCTACCTGGCGGGAAAGCTGCTTAAGGGCATTGATATCCGCCAGTTTGGCAGTGGTAACGCAGGAACCACAAATATCCAGCGCACACTGGGCACCGGCCCGGCCATAGCGGTCTTAATCCTTGATGCCGCCAAAGGTCTTGTTGCGGTGCTTATTGCCCAGGCGCTGACCGGAAACCCGCCGGTGATGATGCTGGCGGGGGTTGCAGCGGTGCTTGGCCACAACTGGCCTGTATTTTTTGGCTTTAAGGGAGGCCGTGGCATTGCCACCAGTGTGGGTGTAATCTTGGGGCTCACCCCCGGGGTTATTCTCATTGCCACAGCTGTTGGAGTAATACTTATTGCCACAACCCGCTATGTGTCCCTGGGTTCTGTTACCGGCGCTGTGCTGATTCCCATGCTGATGATTATTTTTGGCCATGATTTTTCATACGTTATCTTTGGAACGGCATTGGCAGCACTGGCAGTCTGGCGCCATAAAGAGAATATTACGCGCCTGCTAAACGGAACGGAAAACAAGTTGGGAGCCAAGGTGAATGTGTCTGCTAAGGAGAAAAAGGTGGAGAAGTAAATGAATAAAACAGCAATAATCGGGGCCGGAAGCTGGGGAACTGCACTGGCGGTCACCCTTGCAGAAAACTGTCCGAATGTTCTGCTCTGGTCACGCCGCAAAGAATTGTGCCGCACTATCAATGAGACCAGAGTAAACCAGGACTACCTGCCGGGAGTAACCATTCCGTCAAACGTTACCCTCACCGCCGACCTGGAAGAAGCGGTCCAGCAAAAAGATATGCTGGCTCTGGTGGTACCATCCCATACCGTACGGGATATGGCCAGGCAAATTGCCCCCTATACAAAAAAAGAAACCATTGTCATCAGCTGTGCCAAGGGTTTGGAAGAAAAAACTTATCAACGGATGACGCAAATTCTGCAGGAAGAGCTGCCTCACTGCCACGCCGCAGTACTCTCCGGCCCCAACCACGCCGAAGAAGTGGGCAGAAACATTCCTTCCGCCACTGTGGTCTCCGCCCAGAAGCGGCAGGTAGCCGAAGCAGCGCAGGACTTATTCATGACCCGATTCTTACGTGTGTATACCAACCCGGATGTGGTGGGGGTTGAACTGGGCGGTGCCCTAAAGAATATTATCGCCCTAGGCGCCGGCATCGCCGACGGCCTGGGCTTTGGCGATAATACCATAGCCGCTCTCATGACCCGGGGGATTTCCGAAATCGCCCGCCTGGGTATTGCCATGGGGGCCGACCCTCTCACCTTTGCCGGCCTCTCAGGCATCGGCGATCTGATGGTAACCTGCACCTCCCGGCACAGCAGAAACCGCAGCCTGGGAGTCGAATTGGGCAAGGGCAAAAAACTCTCCGAGGTCCTGGCCGGCATGCACATGGTGGCAGAAGGGGTGCGCACCACCCGCACCGCCTGGGAACTTGCCCAGCAGTACGGCGTAGAAATGCCCATCACCAACCAAGCCTATAATGTCCTCTTTGAAGAAAAAGATCCACGGGCTGCAGTGGTGGATTTGATGCGCCGCGGCCGGACTCATGAAACGGAAGACATTGTCTCAGATAAATATGAAACATGGTAAAACACTCTCTTGCAGAGTGTTTTTTTATATTTTACCGTTATTTCCCTTTATTAAAGTAATAAATGTAGGATGTCCTCATATAAATGTAATGTTAATACCTGTATGTATTTTAGTTTTTACCGTTGTGATAACAACTTTTATCACTTTCAAAAAGTTTAGAAGGGGAGGGATACTGTCTTAGATCACATTGTTGATACATATATAGTAAAAAGGAGGGAGAAATTTCGTGAAGTTTGACCTGATCCAACACATTGTAGAAAGAACAGGCGGGGATATTTACCTTGGCGTTGTGGGTCCTGTTCGCACAGGAAAATCAACTTTCATAAAGAAATTTATGGAATTGGTTGTAATCCCAAATATCGCTGACGAAAACGATCAGGAACGGGCTCGTGACGAACTGCCGCAAAGCAGTGCCGGCAAGACCATCATGACCACCGAGCCAAAGTTCATTCCTGATGAAGCCATTGAAATCAAGGTTCGTGATAACATTTCCATGCGCGTTCGCCTTGTGGATTGCGTAGGGTATACTGTATCCGGCGCCTTAGGCTACGAGGACGAAGGAGCCCCGCGGATGGTGACCACCCCCTGGTTCGATTACGACATCCCCTTTGAAGAAGCGGCTGAGGTGGGGACAAGGAAAGTAATCACCGACCACTCCACCATTGGTGTGGTGGTGACAACAGACGGTTCCATCTCCGATATTCCCCGGGCTGAATATGTGGATGCCGAACAACGGGTAGTAGATGAGCTGAAGGAACTGGGCAAGCCCTTTGTCATGCTTTTAAACTCGGCACGTCCCTACTCCCAGGAAGCGCTGGCCTTAAAAGAAGAGCTGGCCGAAGCCTACAACGTGCCGGTAATTCCCTTTAACGCTCTGCAAATGATGGAGGAAGATGTAAACGTCATCTTCCAGGAAGTACTCTATGAATTCCCGGTCCGCGAAGTTAACATTAACCTGCCCAGCTGGGTGGAAGTGTTGGACGGAGACCACTGGCTGCGCACCGACTACAACCAGACCATCCGTGAAAGCGTCGACGGTGTCACCCGCCTGCGCGATGTGGATAGCATGGTTGAGTGCCTGAGCACCAAAGATATCGTGGAAAATATTATGCTCAAAGAGATGGACCTGGGGACCGGTAAAGCGGTCATCGAAATCAAGGCCCCGGAAGAACTCTTTGAACAGGTACTCTCCGAAATCTGCGGTATTGAAATCGAAGACCAGGCAGACCTGTTAAAAATCCTCAAGGAAAGCGTGGCAGCCAAAAAAGAGTACGACAAACTGGCCGATGCCATGGAGCAGGTAAAAGAAACGGGCTACGGTATCGTCCCGCCGCAGCTGGATGAGATGTCCCTGGAAGAGCCGGAAATTATCCGGCAGGGCGGCCGCTTTGGTGTACGCCTTAAGGCCAGTGCCCCGTCTCTCCATGTTATCCGCGTTGATGTGAAATCCGAATTTGCCCCCATCGTGGGCACGGAAAAGCAGAGCGAGGAACTGGTAAACTACATCATGGGCGAGTTCGAAGAGAATCCGGAAAAGATTTGGCAGTCGGATATCTTCGGCAAATCACTGCATGCAGTGGTTAAAGACGGCATCGGTACCAAACTCGGCAACATGCCGCCAAATGCCCAGGATAAACTCCAGGAAACACTGGAAAAAATCATTAATGAAGGTAGCGGCGGTCTAATCGCCATTATCCTCTAAATACTCAATAATGCGTGGCTATCCACGCATTATTTTTTTTATCATTTATGCTATGATAAATCAAAAGCATTTCCAGCAGGATATGTACTCTTAAACCGTGAATCATTCTCTAATACACAGAAGGGAAGAGGCCAATGAAAAAGAAAGCCTGGTTTTTTGTCTTAGCAATACTTGCCACCCTTTATTACCTGTCATCAATTCCGGGGCTGCGTGTACTCCCGGTTCTCAGTCAAATAAACGCCATCCTCAGGACCTTTGACATGGGTATTACCCGTCTGGCCACCGCCATCGCCGCCCGCCTGCCCTCCGAGCTTGGCCACGCCCAAACCTTAAGCAGCGATTTCTATGCCTATGCCCAAAGAAACCCGGTAATTATCGAATTCATGCTCCGTAAAGCAGCCCATGTCTTTGTCTTTTTTGTCATCACCATAGCCTTTTTTCTCCTACTCCGCCACTACCTGCACAAGCCCTGGCAGGCCATTCTGGCCTCATTTGCCGCCGGTACCCTCATGGCTTTCCTAGACGAGTACCACCAAAGCCTGGTGGACGGACGCCACGGTACCCTGGTGGACGTAGGCATCGATATGATCGGCGTACTCGCCGCCACGTTTTTACTCATCTTTTCCTTCTGGCTAACCAGCCAGTACCGCAGTTCAACCAACAAAACCATCTCTTCATAGATACAACGGAGGTTCAAATGTTAGCTGTACTCATCGCTTTTCTTATTATTAATGTCCTGCTTTACTTTCGCCAACAACTCTATACCGCAATCCTGGCGGGCCTGCTAATTATCGTACTCTTTAACCCCATCACACCAGGCGCTGCCTTTTCTCTTTTTATAGAATCCCTGACAAGCCCCATGGCCATCCTCCTGGGTTTAATCGTTCTGCTCTTTACCGCCTTTGGCAATCTGCTCAAAGAAATGGGTACCCTCACCGCCATGGTGGAAAAACTCTCTCTGGTACTCCGCGACCTGCGCGTCCAACTGGCCGTCCTACCGGCCCTGATGGGCATGCTGATGTTTCCCGGCGGCGCCGTGTTCTCCGCACCACTGGTGGAAGAAGCCGGCTTAAAAGCCGAGCTGGACAATAACCGCCTGGTAGTAATAAATATCCTTTTTCGCCACGTACTCTATATCATTTTTCCACTATACGCCACCCTGATCTTGCTGGGCGAAATATCCCAAATAAGCGTAACCCGTTTCATCACTGCCAACGTACCAATTTTCATAGTTTTTCTCATCATACTGTCCGTAACCATATTTCGCGGTGTCGGCCAGTCCCAAAGCCCCAAAAGAGATCTCCGTGCTCTGCCGGCCCTTTTTTATCACCTGTCACCCTTAGTAATTGTTTTGCTTTTAGCTATAGCCTTTGACCTCTATTTGCCTCTGGCGGTGCTGGTGGGTATCATCATAGCCCTCTCCATGGGTAAGCCTTCCACAGCCACACTTAAATCACGCTTGTCTGCCCTGGTTAAAGGCATCAACTGGCGCATGGCCGCCTCCATAGTATCTGTGATTATCTTCAAAGACTTCCTGGAACAAACACAGGCCATCAACGGTTTTGTTGAAAGCCTTACCGCCCAGGGAATTCCACTGTTGGCCCTGGCTCTGATAATCCCGTACCTTGTCGGCTTTATCACCGGAAACCATACCGCCGCCATCGGCATCTCAGCACCTTTGTTTCTTTCAGTACAACCTGAACTAATCCTGTATTACCTTTCCACAGCTTTTATTGCCGGTCTCGCCGGCTACCTTGGCTCACCCATCCACCTCTGTACAGTCTTCACCGCCGAACACTTCAAAGTACCCCTCACAGACGCCGTAAAACACATTAACTACTACACCCTACCACTGGCGGTCTTCACCACCATATTCTATGCCTTCTTAATCTAAATCCAAAATAACCACAAACTGACACTTGCAATCTCTTAAATAATATAATATAATAACATTTGTGTCGGGGCGTGGCGCAGCTTGGTAGCGCGCTTGACTGGGGGTCAAGAGGTCGCAGGTTCAAATCCTGTCGCTCCGACCATTAAACAACAAGAAAACAGCCCTTTGGGGCTGTTTTGTTAATTACCTAAAACTTCATCATGTCACAAGTGTGTCACCAGCGATCGCATGAGGATGTCCTGCCAAAGACTTCTCAAACATGCGGATCGCTATTTTTTTTATCAGTTATTGAGTATTGAGTCGCAATAACCCTTGGGGCGGTGGAACCTGGGTATATCTATATGGACCTGACCACAAAAGGCCTGGGACTCTAAGAGTTCCAGGCCTTTTTGCACATTAACTTGGTACTAATTTGTAATCGGGAGGGGTTATGTTGTTTCCAGCCTTTCTGCTAGCTGTTTAAGCCCCACAGTCTCCTGGCTGCCGGTCGTCATATTCCGGAGAGTAACCTCTTTTGATTGCATTTCCTCTTCACCCAGAACAACAACATAACGAGCATCTTTTTTATTGGCAGTTTTAAATTGTGCCTTTAAACTCTTGCCCATATAATCCATATCTACAGAGAAACCGGCATTCCTCAGGTCCATAATAATGGGCATTACTTCATAATCAGGCACATTGCCTGCTTTAGCCACAAATACATCGAGTGTCGGACCCTTTATAGGATAAGCATCACTTTCTTTAATAGCCAAAAGCACTCTTTCAATGCCAACAGCAAAACCAATGCCTGGAGTATCCGGCCCTCCTATTGTTGAAACCAGGTTATCATACCTGCCTCCGCCGCCTATTGCTTGCTCTGTATCGCCTACTGTGGAGATAATTTCGAAGGCCGTTTTTGTATAATAATCAAGGCCGCGTACCAGGCGAGGATTTATTACATACTCTTCACCCAGTTTGTTTAAAAGTAACTTAACCTGCTCAAAGTGTGCTGAGCAATCAGAGCACAGATAATCCAGAATCGAGGGCAGGTTTTTTGTGGCTTCTTTGCATTTATCAATCTTGCAGTCCAAAATGCGCATGGGATTCTTATCAAAGCGCTCTGAACAGTCCGAGCAAAGAGTAGACACTATGTCTTTTAATTCGTTTTGGAGAGCAGAGCGATACTCCTGGCGGCAATCGGGACAGCCCACACTATTTAAGTGTAAAGCAAAGTCAGACAACCCCAGAGAGCGAAAGAAATCTAAAGCAAGAACTATCACTTCTGCATCAATAGCAGGAGCATTAGTGCCGAAGACCTCTACGCCAAACTGATAGAACTGTCTGTAGCGGCCGGCTCCAGGCCTGTCATATCGAAACATCGGTCCAATATAAAAGAGTTTCACAGGCTGTGGAATACCTTTTAGATTGCTTTCCATATAAGCACGGGCAACGGGCGCTGTTCCTTCAGGTCGCAGCGTTAAAGAACGCTCGCTCCGGTCTTTAAATGTATACATCTCTTTGGAAACAATGTCGGTAACATCTCCGACGCCTCTTAAGAACAGTTCGGTATGTTCGAAGATAGGGGTCCGGATTTCTTCATAGCCAAAGCGATGGCAGATCTCTACCGCCTTGTGTTCAAGTTGCCTCCAAGTTTTGATTTCATCTGGCAAGATATCATTTGTACCGCGAGGTGCCTGCATTTGAAGTCCTCCTTCTCCCCTGTATTTGAGTAATAAGCCTATTCTAGTAGTTAAGGCAGAGATTGTCAATTGTTATTGAGGGAGAAGTTAGAGATTGTATTACTACTACTATCAGAGAACATGTTGTATAGTAAATATGTTCCTTTCCAGTATATTCCTCTACAGAAACAAAAAGTAAAGGAAACAAAAGGAAATTTAAAAAGGTCTGGCGAAGGATAGTAATGCAGTATGTTGATGACAACAACCGATCATGTGCAACACGCGAGAGGCCATTAACGCTGCTATTGCAGTATGCAGATACTTGGTGCGGCTTTGTAATAGAGCGTTAGGGATAAATTTAGGGAAAGAAATTGAGGGATAAATATGGACATTCAACCTATTCACCTGCAAACATCTATCGAGTACTTAATATTGGGCAGCATTATTTTTAGATTCTTACTTTTTGGAGCAGGAGTATACCTTTATTACCTTGCGATAAAATCTTTAAGACTTTATATAAAAAAGAATTCCTAATTGTTGTAGCCTAGTTTTGTACCGAATAAGATTTATAAGGGTTAGTAGTGTGTGATGAACCCGACACTAAAACTCTTCCGAGCATTTTGGGAGTATTTATTATAAATTGGTTTCTTCCACTGAACATAAGGAGGAGATGCAGATGACGAATACAAAGCGGTTTTTGCATGCGCTAAGTGTAACCTTTGTAGTTGTAGTCATAAGCATGTATGCACGGGCAATAGATTGGGGCATAGTCCCTACATTGTTAGCTGTCGGTAGTTTTACAGCGATAACCTCGCTTGCATCTTTGGAATTTAAAATGAAGAATATAATTTTGCAATTTTTAATATTTCTCTCAGCTATTTTAATTCTTGATTTGTACGCAAATGTGCGTGGTTTTGAAAGCTTTATAGAATTAGGTGTTTGGAGTTTAGTGGCTGTAGTTCTTGTTGTTTCTTTTGCCATTAGAGCGCTTGTAAAACAATGAAAGTAAGCGGGGGTGTATTAATTGAGTAGTTGGGTCTACTTTACGTTTAAAGTTTTTGTGGCCATCTTTGCCTTTATTATCTTTTTGCTTTTGATGTTTCAATACCAAGAACTCGCTATGATTTTAATGCCACTGCATATTTTCTTGCTCAGCATTGGAGAAACAATAAACATGAGGGCAATGGGAAACACCAGAGCAGGAACAGTATGGGCAGTTCTGAGCATATTTTTCGCAGGAGCATTTATTGTAACTCTGTTTTTTTCTCTCTCTTAATCATAAAAGAATGTCATAAAATGTGCATCCTTTAAATAGAGCACAGCAATGAGTGGTATGTTAATTTGATAGTTAACGTAACACTAAAAATATAATATTGGGGTGGAGAAATAATGAAATGGTATATCGAGTTTTTGCAAGCTACAAACCCTTTTATCCTTATAATTCTTCACATTCTTGTGATAATAAATGCCCGTTACTTGCTTAATCTTGGGTCTTGGGGCATAAATATGGCCAAGGAGTCAAAAACATTCTGGGATAAGATGCTTAAGGTATATGCAGTTATACTTTCCTTTGTATTTTCTGCAGTAATCATATTTCAATTGTACCATTATATTATCAGACCGATGCTGCTACCCTAGGTGCAGGGCACAGCAAATGCAAAACAAAAGGCCCGACTAATAATGAACTCTTCCGCCTTCACTAACGGGTATAATACCGTACGAAAACACAGCAAGGCTATAGTTATAATAAATTGCATTTTGCTGATTTTTCCGATGTTTTCAGAATACAGGAAAAATGAAGATGCCAAGAGATAAATTTCGGGTCCTCGAAGAAAGAGATAGGAGTGAATAGGTTGCCGATTGGTGATATTTCCAGGATTATTTCTCAGTTGTTGGTGCTGGCGGTAGGGGGATACCTTCTATACCTTGGTACAAGCGCACTTAAAAAGCATTAAATATAAAGCATATCTGTTTCATTACCTAAAAGGGGTGGCTGCAATTAAAATCAAATCAAATTTAGTCCATATTGTTGTTGTGGTAATGGTAGCTACATCTTTCCTTGTATCTAGGCAATATGATATGTTTGCCATAGAAAGAGCTGTGTGGGCAACTGTGGCTTTCAGTGCAATCTTTCTTGCTGGAATAATACTTATTTTTAAGCCAAATTATTTTAATGCTCAATCGGAGAAACCTTTTTCCAGAGTATTAGGTGTTCTGTATTTGCTTTTATCAATTACAAATATTGTTACTGTATGGCGGACTTTTTACTAAAACATAGAGGGAGAAATAAAGTGAGTAATCATGAAGTGCAAGAAAGCAACATTGACAAAACTTCACATTCACTTTATATTATAAAGTATCAGCTTTATAATATAAAGTGAATGGAGTGATTGTTTTATGAAGTCCTTTGATGGTGCATTGGAAGATATAAGGATTATTAAAAGTTCTATTGGGGAGAACAAGAACCCCTGTATTAAGCTATCTAAATTTTTGTTGCTTGTAGGAATCATTAATTTAATACATTATGTTGCATTTACTATGGGGGTAATCACATTGGATATTGCACTGTTTTCGAGGTATGTAATTATGATTCTAACCCCCTTAGAGGCAATTATGTATCTTTTGTTACTAATATATTTTATAAGGATTTATAAAGATGAAATTAAGAATCCAAATAAATATTACCTCAGTTTTCTAAGTATAGTTGCCGGCACCATTCTCTTTGTGCCGTTGTTAATGTTTCTAACAAGAATTATGTCTATCTTTATTAATCCAAACATAAGCGGAGAGTCTTTAAGGCAACTTTCAGTGATTAATCATACTACCAGTATTGTTCTTTTCTGTTTCATTGTTGTTTTAGCTGGTTTTATCTTGAGGAAGCAAATTCTGTTTTTTGTTTCCGTAGCTATCTTCTTTATATTCCTGATCATTTTAACTCACTATAGTGAAGTAATCTTGTATAGCTTTTCCCAAGGCGGATCCATTGCGTTGTTTACCACATATTACAGTTTGATAATATCCGTTGGGTATATATTTATAGCAACTGTTTTAAAGAACAAATGTAAAGCAGTGAATGTAAATGAACCCAATTAATATCCCGGAAGCATTTACGCTTCCTTTAAGGTTGTCTTTAATAAGCTGTTTAGTTAACAGAGAAAAGACTTTCACTGAAATAAAAAACATTACAAAAGCCACTGACGGTAATATAAGTGTACAGTTATCAAAATTGCAGAAATGGGGTTATGTAGAATCAAGAAAAAGGCTTATTGATGGCAAGAAACAGACAGTATATTCAATTACACAATTTGGCCTGAGCAAATTAGAAGAGTATGTTGCATTGTTAGAGAGTATAGTCAGAAGCTCTTCAAAGGAATGAGCGTTATTTCGATGCAGGACAACCGAACTTGAAGAATCGTGCCATAACGACAAATTGTGCAATGGCTTCGTGTTAACATTATTGTTAGGCACCAAGACTGGGAGGTCCTTATGGCTACAAAAATTCACCACAGTGAACAGGTTCTATTTGAAGCGAATTATCCCCGCGTATTTCGCTCAGTATATTTATACTGTAATTCATATAGCTTGGCAGAAGAGGCTACGCAGGAAGCGTTTTATCTGGCCTGTAAAAACCTGCATCAGCTTCGTAATAAATCATCGTTTCCAGCCTGGGTAACCTCCATTGCAATAAATGTGATCAAAAAGGAATTTAACAATCAGAAAAAAGTAAGCTATGCGGACTTTGAGAAGGTAACTCATGAAATAGCATGCAGCAGCAATGATTACGAGACCGTTGAGCTAAAAGATGAAGTGCGGCAAATGTTAAATTCCCTGGATGACAGTCACAGAGAGGTTTTAATTCTTCGCTATATGTTTGGGCTTTCTCTTAGCGAGATATCTGACATGAAAGACTTAAGCACAGGGACAGTGAAGTCCAGGCTTTTTCGTGCCCGAGAAAAGCTGCGCAAGTTTGCTACGGCTGGGGGAGGAGCTAAACAATGAAACCCAGTTACTTTGATTAAAATGATACAAGAATTAAAGATGGTTTGGAAGCAATGGCCATAGAAATCCCTGTACCTGCTTTATTAGTGGTTTGTAAATAAAATGCCAGGAGCGTTTATGCTTCTGGCATTTTATTTAAATTCATTTTCATTGAACCTTTCTTAATAAAAAATACTCTATACAGTAAGGGAATTATTTTTCGGAGGTGCAGATATGAATAAATCAAAGCGGTTTTTCGCTTTATTGGCTTACACGATTTTCATTATTTTCATATTTATTCAGGGAGAAAGCTATGGTTCAGCTTTAAGGCAAAGGGCAATTGCAGAATTTAATATGCTTCCTGTAATGGTTTATATTTCTCTTTTCCCGATTTTTATGGGGCTATTAATTGCTGTGCCGTATTTTATTCATGAAATGAGAAAGAAAGGTAAATGGAAATTTGATTGGATAAAGTTTATCGCTATTGGAATACCATCGTTGTATTTAACTCTTTTTTATCCTTTCTATTACGTTGTTCCGTTTTCCCACTATATTTACCCCATAAGGTTTGGATTGTTAAATTCACAGATATTATTCTCTTTAGGTGGGTTGGTATTTGGATATTTAGTGTTAACTTCTTTTTATAGGGTTAAGGAGATAAGTGATGCTTTTAAAAGCCAGGTATAAGAAGCGAAGTAACATATTCTGATTTATTAATGGTTTAAAAGGAGGGGCTGAACGGTGGACCCCAATTGCTATAATTACGATAAAAAGATAAAAGAAGGCTTGGATGCCCTTGCCAGTGAAGTCCCTGTTCCTGATGTTGTGAAAGCTTTTGATAGACATAAACGCAGACGGGAAAAGAAGACTTGGCACTACGGTGTAGCCGTGGCTGCGGCTATACTTATGTTTTTTATTGTTGGCACTGCCTCTGGTCCGACACAGGCATTCAGAGGGTTGGTCATGGAAACAACATCTACAATGCTTACAGAAACTTCACAACTTTTTCAGCGTTCTCCCAGTTCTGAAAATGGGGTTGTAGAGGTTATTGATGATTTTAAGATTAAGGAAATTGATACTCTTTCAGAGCTAAAAAAGGAACAGGACGTCAGTATGTTTTTACCAAGTGATCTGGATGAAGACAATTTTGTTTTTGCAGAAGTGGTATATTCCTCTAATAGATTATCTAGTTTTGAAGTGGAATTTGTGTATTCTCAAGAAGAATTGCTGTATATGGTGCTACCCACTACTACGCATGCCCGAACTTTTGGTACATCAGTTGAAATGGAAACAGTGATGGTTCATGATATCGAGGTGTTGACTTTTAGTCATAATCAGGGATGGACTTTGATAGAGTGGCATGACGGGTATTATCTACATGAGCTTTCAGGCAATAAGGATGCAGAAGAGTTGTTGGATATTGTTTTGTCTCAGGGGTTATTAAACTAGTCGCTGATTCCGAGGAGGGTTATTATGAAGCAAAAGGTTATTATAATTGCAATCTTTTGTATTGCTTTGCTTTTATCAGGCTGCCAGCGGCCTGTTGCATCTGATACGCATTTCAGGTTGCTTGAGACTGAAAGTCTAAGCGACCCTGTTTTAGAGTGGGCACAATCACTGGGTGAGGATGTTGTAGTGTCATTGGCCAGAAAGCCTTTGTCTTCATCAGAAGAAATATATTATGTTTATATGAACAGAACAAAGATCAGTGGGATGTCCATTGATGTAAGTGATGGTGATACGTTAAGAATAGAAACAACCCCTCTGAAAGCCAATGAAGTCCCTGAGGAAATTAATGAAGATTATTTTCATATATTCCAAGCCACCATCAAGCCCGTTGAATATGTGAGCATTGATGGTGTGGAAATGGAAGCTTCCTCACTAGTCGTTATCGTGACAGAGCAACAGAAAGTGCAAACGGAAAGCAGCTCTGTAAGTACGGTTGGTGGGGCTGATGGCCCACAGGATGTGCAACTGAATTTAAAGATTTTTAACCCAACAGGGGAAGTATGAACCTGCAGAACTTTCTCTTGAAGAAAGCAGATAGCCAAGGCTTACAAGTTAAACCGGTAAATTCGATTACTTTAAATATTATGGAATGATTGAACCATTGCCATAAGATGCTTCACATAAAAGATACTGGCTGCCAATTAGCTTTACAAGAAATGAGGCGATGTTCTTGATATCTAAGAAAGCTTCAACATTATTAATAGGTTGTTTTGTGGTAAGTTTGATTTTAAATGCTGTGCTTATCCACAATACATTGTCGTTAAGGGACTATTTAAAAAATGAGTACATTGAAGCTTTCAGTAATCTTAATGAGCAAAACCCCTGGGAAGAAGTCTTTAGCCCCTGGCTTGCTCTAGGTCATTTACGCGGAGTAGGTGCTGCATTAGATAAGCAATTTAGAATTAGATGATGCTCTCCCCCCAGCAGCACAATTATAAAAGCTCTTTTCGCTTTATATGGTGAAGTTATTTAATGAAAAAGGCCACCATCCAGGAGGAGTACTTGTAGTGAATAAAAGGTCGGCAATAGTTCTTGTATCAATAACAATAATGGTTATTTCAGCAATCGTCTGGTCTCGCTTTTTTTCGGGGCCAAGGATTCGGCCGCCGCAACAACTACCTTCTGTTTGGTTTGTAGGCAAAGGACCCGAGTTATTGGCTACTCACGAATTTTTGGTTTCTGAATCTGCTAAGTTGCGTAGAGAAACTGGCGAAGACGGAGCTGCGGTTGTTGTCATTGAAGATATTCCAAAGAATACTGTACGGGATATCATCCGAACAATTAATAGATACGGGTGGTAAGGTGAGCAGAAAACTACTAACTAAGTATCATGTGTAGTGCCTCGTTATTTTTATTAAAATACTATTTTCTTTACGAACCTGTAAAGGAGTTGCTGTTATTGAATAACGCATCAGTTAAAAAAATATCTCTCATACTTATCATTTTAGGATTAGTTTCTTTTGGATTTATGCAATTTCGAGAAAATCAAAGATACAGAAGATATCTGTCTCACGAATTGCAAAATGATTTGTCTAAACTGGCATGGGCTACCATCTTACATGGCTTTTTACTTGATGAAGTTGTCAATGAACAGCAAATCACACATGAACAAGTTTTAAACATACAGTCTAAGGTTCGTGATATATCAAGTCGAGGATATAAAGTAGCCTTATTAGCAAACTACTATCTGAAATTATTGGGCTCTTCTGATTACAGCAATAGTCCTTACCCCTATTATATGGCAACTGATTTTTCATATCATCTGAACAGGCCGGAATGGGACGGCGTATTTGAAGAAGAAGAAACATACCAGTTAGATGAAGATATGCTTAAGAAATTTGAGTTAATGAAAGAAATAAATGATGTTTGGGTAGATGCTATTACAACACATATAAACGGTATCCATATCCCTTCTGCTGCAAATGTAAAGGATGGCGGTGTTGTAGGTGACGGTCCAGAAATTACAACCGATGAGTACTGGGATACATATAGAAAAAACTTCATAAAAAATAAAGATTGGGTCGATATGTTAGAACAGAAACAAAGAGAATCAAAGATATTTGAAGCAGATGTTAAGAATATTTTTTGACTAACCTTTTTGTCAGTAACTAAACCGATAAAATCCAACAGCCGCCTTCATATTGTAAACAAAATTACTCTAGTGGAGGGTTCCCGATGTATTTCCGTTCAAAATATGATTGGTGGCTTATCATTATAATTGTTGCTGCGATTATAGCGTTGATCTTATCAGCTGTAGAAAATTTCCCGTCAGTACTTTCATATGTATTGATTGGTATCAGCATTCTTATGGGTTGGATATTTTTCGGAACAGGATACTGGCTCCTGGAAGACAGGATTATGATCAAGTGCGGTCCATTGCAATGGACTGTAATCCTTTCTGAAATAACATCCGTCAGACCGACACGCAACCCTCTAAGCGCCCCCGCATCCTCAGTAGACAGACTGGAAATCCACCACAAAAAAGGTTCCGTTCTCGTATCACCAAGAAATAAACAACAATTCTTACAGCTACTTAAAGAAAGATGCCCGAATGCATAAATTAGCATAAAATCATGAATTCAAAACAAAACTTCTTTTCATTACAGGGATATCGTATAGCCTTGTTTGGTTCACTACGTATTTTAAACAAAGAAGGCTTCAAAATAACAATTCAAGAAATTGATGAAAAGGACAGAATGTTGACAAAGCCAAGAAATATCATCAACAAAACCCTATTAAGTGCTACATAGAAAGATCTTTATCGTGAAGGAGGTAGATGTAATTGTTAATAAAAAGAGTAGGTTTTTCAATTTTTATACTAACGTTTGCAACTGCCGTATACTTATCACTTTTTAATAAGCCTCCAGTTTATAATTTTGAAAACATGTTTCCTACGATAGAGGATGCTTTGGAGTATGGTATAGAAGTAGAGAATATAAGCTATGACAATATTGGCCATGTAGTAGATTTCAGAGGATTAAAAATAGTTATATTTGAAAAACCAGGTAAAGCTGTAGGAATATCAACAATTAGACAAGTAAGTGAAGGATACAGATGGGTTAGAGAGGTTCCTCATATGGGTTTAGGTTCTGGGCATCTAGGTTTTAGTCACAAAGGAATAACTATTGCAGGAAAAATATTAGGCGTAGGGCTTGTTCAGGATGATGAAATACAAAAAATCATAAAAGAAGATTCTAGCGGTAATGAAGTTATTTGGTCGAGAGAGGTAGCTGGTACAAACATTTATTATTTATGGGATTATGATAGTGACTTAAAGGCAAAAAGATGACTTGCGCGCCAATCTCTCGATGACGTTGAGGGGTGCACCTGGCCCGTGTGCCAGTATCGCAGAACTCCGAGGACATCTACGTAACCTTCTTAAAGGAGAATTCTACATGCAGAACAGAAATATGATTATAGCTTGTATTTTGGCAGCACTGACACTATTTTGGGTACAGGGTTGTATTGGCAACTCAACTCAGTATTTATCTCTTGAATTGACACAAGATGAAATTGGCATCTATCAGGAGTTTTCCGAAACAAGAGAAGAGCGTCTCCTTGCAGGGCTTGCCCCATTACAGGTATTCAAGTTATGGCTCCATGCAGATAGAAATCAGGACTACAACACCCAATACTATTTGTTCAATACAGATAAAATGCAGAGTGCTTGGATGATTGAACCATTAGGTGAACAAGAATTTTTACAGCTTCGGAAAAATAGGCCTGTTGATATGTTCTTAAGGCATTTTAATGAAGTCATCTCAGTCCAAGAAGATACAACCCTCGGTGATGAAAATAATATGAAAATTGCTTTTGAACAAAAGGATGGTAGTGAATTTTTATTCTGGATGCAAAAAAACTCTTATGGTAATTGGAAAGTCAGATGGGAACCCTTTGATGTGCGTGATAATTATCGTGAGAGGCTAGAACAGGTAACCACTGTCAACAGATAAAAGAAATTACAGAGCAACTCCAAGCAATAAACGAATCACTAAAAGGTATAAATAAACTGACAATCAAGTTACTTCAGAAATTGAGTCAACAAATAACTAAAAGGGGTTTGTCTACTTGATCATACATAATGAACTTGGAATTCTTGGCTATGTTCTAATATCTTTATCTTTTTATATGTTAGCGAAAAAAGCAGACATAGAAATGGCTTGGATTGCATTTGTTCCTCTTGTTAATCTGATATTGTATTTTTGGATAATTAAAGAGAGCCCTCTACTATTATTGTTGATTTTAATACCAATAGTTAATATAGTTTTTATCTTCTATTGGTCAGTGAGATTATTTAATGCCTTTGGATTGAGTGGTTTTCTTGTCATCCCGAGCTTGTTTCCTCCAGTATATATACTCATTCTATTGTATATGGCTTTCTCAAGTGATGTGGAGTATCAGTTTTAAGGAGAATGTTTTTTTCGGATCTCTATTGTCGGGAATGAATAATAAATAAATCTTTAAGGGGGATAAAGCATTGCAACTTATTATAATCGTGCTGCTGATTATCATTGCCTGGAATGTCAAAACAGGTTTTGAAAGGATTGAGAAATTGCTATTGCAGCAGAAAAATGAATCCGAAATACTTTAATAGCAGCATTTATTAAACTACTGAAAGGTGAAGTGATGAAAAAAATAATTATTTTATTAGTGTTGTTGTTAATTCTGTCTGCTTCTGGTTGTTCTTCGGACACTAATTACAATGAACCTCTCTTAGATTCAAGCATCTACTCCAATGAGCTTCTTATAGATTCAGAAACGATTGACAGAATGGACATTGGTGTAGTAGCTCGTAAATGGGAAGAAATCTTTGGTGCCGAAGAACGGGACTCGTTGGAGGAGATGGGGGAAATCTATGGTGAGATTGTTATGCACAATTTCAGTGTTTATAACAAAGAGCAGGTAGAGGCGGTTGTAGACCTTCTCAAAGACATAGAGCTGGAAGTTTTGCCCTCAGACCAAGCAAAGAAAATATTCTATGATGGTAAGGTTTTGGCTCAACAAGCAAATTACGAAATTAAATTATATGTAAGCAGCGAAGAATGGGTTGATTCGGTTAAAGGGCTAATCTATGTTCTGAGTGAAGAGAGACTAATTTATTTAGAGCCAAAAATAATATCTGAAGAACCACAAAAAATTGAAGATATAGCTTTTTATATTTCCAGGGAGAAGCAAACAGATGTCATCAACAGCCTTGTTGAGATTATTAAAGAAGAAGCAAGGCGTTAATACCATTGAATTAAAATGAGGGAGGTGTTTAGGATAAATCCCGTCACTTATTTTCTTCCACTTTTCACTTGGATACTTTTATTAGGTTTATTGGGCCTGGGCGTCTATACTTTGACTTTGGTAATTAGAGCTTTAAATATCTATATTAAAAATAATTCATAGATCATTATGATACCAGGGCTCTGATTGGTGGGTTATTGTTTTAGAGGAGGGGGTTATGTGTTTATAGATTTTTATGTAGCTATAATCCTATTCTTTATATACTTAAGCATTTGGGTTTTTCTTCTACGAAAAAGAAATTTAACAAGAGAAAGTACAATTGCAATTATGGTCGTATTATTTATAGTAATAACTCTATGGCTTCCAGGCGTGTCGTTATCTTTTGATAGGTTGATTATAGAAGATGGGGTGTTCGTTGATGATGTGGAGTTAATTCATTCGGAAACCTTTAAATCCCTTGTGACACGGCATGTCAAAGTATATCGTGTTAATTTTGAGTATGGCGGGTATGATGAGGGCTATATAATCGACGAAATTTCGAGGCCGCTAGGTATACTTTATAGAAGCTCGTGGTACACAGGCTGGTTTCGTGAAGCACCTCTTCTACAAGACTATAATAAACCTTTTGTTGCTTATAGCAAGAGAATTGGCGATGAATGGTTTATATACATTGAACCTAAAAAAAGAGAAATTAAGTATATTATCATTGGGGATTTTGAACAAAAAAAGTACTCATTGCAGGAAGCTAAGGATGGAGGCAATGAGTATATTATTATAGAGTCAAATGATGATTATGAAGTGCTCCGTATAGAAGATAAGTGGCAACGAACTCCTGGCATTATTGCTTTCGATAAGCAAGGAGAGCTAGTGGGTGGTAAGATATGGGATGTACCTTGGTATGATGATTAAGCAAGTATTTTAATAGCAGGGAAATGTGCCTAAATATTACGATAAAACGGACGGCGGTGGTTGGGTGGAAAGAATAAAAATACTGAACAGGAAGCTTATGTTGTTATCGAATGTCTATCTTATTTCGTTTAGCAGCTTGCTTCTCGTCAGCATTTTACTTAACAATAAAAATGCAATTGCTATAACGATGGTATTATTTTCTCTGCCAATATTTATTTCAGAAGTTTTTTATCATGAAACTTATCCTTGGCCCGCTTTGCGAGAACTGCAGGATTATGAAAAAAAGCATTTCGATGATGGCAATAGAGAAATAGATGCCCAAAGACCCCTTTGGCAATGGGCTGTTATTCCCATCATAATATTGGTCATCTATTTAACTGATCTTCTCTATGTCGTAAGCTCTATGCCCTATTATTTAGTATTTCTGCTTTCCGCAGGGCTAATTGCTGATAACAGGCGATTAGTTGAGGATACAAAGAAGATTTATAATAATCCGGATTTAACTTCATATGTAAAAAACTATTCGATGATGCTTTGTGGGCTGGGAATCGTTTTGTTTGTTTCTGTGGTATTAATAATCAGGGGAGCTGCCTAATATGTAATTTAACATTGTCCCTTTCAATCCCACCGCTTCGTTGAGGAGGTGAACTTAATGAAGGAATACAAACGGCAGTGGAAGGAAAGTTGGGAGTTTAATAAACAGGGCTGGCGATTATTTAGAAGAAAGGTCAACTTTCGCTACTGGTTTCTTTTGTGGCTCAATACGGTTATTGCTATAAGATTAATTGCTTGGCTAGGTTTTGAAGAAGCGAGTATATTATTTCACTTTGCAGTTGTGGCATCATACTTTGTTATATCCCCGCTCGCCTTGCTGCTGTGGGTTCCACAGTACATTAAACTTAAAAAACCAGCATCATATCGTGGCATTGTGCTTAAAGTTGGAGAGTGGGTTGGAGAACCTTATAAACATAACAAAAAATAGAAGCCAGGGAGTTCAGTCTTCCAATTGGAAGATGTCTTCAACGGGTGTTTCCAGCAATTTTGCAAGTTTCATAGCCAATTCAAGAGTAGGGTTATATTTATTGTTTTCCACTGCATTGATTGTTTGACGGGTTACACCAAGTTTAAGTGCTAAATCTTCTTGTCGAAGATTCTTTTGCTTCCGCAGATCCTTTATCTTATTCTTCATTTCTTCCCATCCTGTTTTGCATGATAAGCTGGCTTGAAAGAAGGATAATGTTTTGTGAAATCAGCAATATGAATGGCAGGCCAAGTTCTGATGTATTAATAAAATCAATTGTCATCCAAACAAACAAAAAGACTACTGTAAAAGAATAGGCAATACGCATACTCCGAAGGGCAATGTGGTGCTCCATTTCATCCATTTTTCTCATCAAATTGGCACCTCCTTTATAGTCAAGACATCTTTCGCGCCATATATATTTTACTGCCAAAGAAAATAAGGTTCTGAACAGAAATAATTATAGACGGCACAATTGGAAACGCCCCACTCTTTGTGAAATCAAGTGCAAGCCATACAATTAATGCGATAACCACAAAAATATAAGCAAGCCTCATTGATTTAAAGTTAATGTGCATCTCCATTTCATCGGGCTTAGTGAGTTTAATATAAATCACCCCGTTTATTAAAATTGTAAAGACATCTTTACATTTATTATGGATGGATCAGGGGTGTAATGTCAAGAAGTTTTTACATTGCTATGGATAAATGATCCAGGAGGCGAATGGTCTGGTTGCTTTTGAAGATCTGAAACGTATAGGTCTGATAGCTACATTAATGTACTTTGTTATGGCAACTATTTTAAGAGATGCAGAACTATCGTCTTCTTGCAACTGTGGTTTTGGGTATTGCAGTTATTTTTTCTCCAATTTTTCTCCAAATCTAGTAGTGTTTGTCCTTTAATTGCACTGGCTATTTAGTAAATAAAGGAATTGTTGTAAATCTGTAGAATAATGCTGAAACGAGTTGCTTTATCCAACTTAAAGGGGGAGAAGCTTTGGATTTAATTATGAGCTCTTTTCAGTATTTATTGCTAAATATCTTTTTTATTATGGCTTTTATTTATATTCACAATAGATATATAGAAAAAAGAGTTTCTAATATACCCAAGGAACTACTAATCTGTGCTATCTCTACGGTCTTAATAATATTGTGTATGACATTTCCAATACCTTTCTTTGATGGTCATATTTTTGATTTGCGACAAGTTCCTATAGTTACAGGTATGTTGTATGGAGGACCGAAAGTAGCGTTATTGTTATTGGGAGTTTTTACTTCTTATAGATTCTATATTGGAGGAGAGGGTTTTTACGGCGCTGTATTAACCAATGTTTTATTATTTGCCTCATTATTGTATATACGGCATTATTTCAATAAATTGAAGTCTATAGAACAGAGGGTTAAACTATCTATCATAGCAGGTAGTTTAGGAATAATCTGGATGACTATAGTTATAGCTATTTTATACGGAGAAAGAATGGTTGAGCCATTTATTATTTTTTTACTTATATTTTTAATTATCCAGTGCCTGGCCACTGCAATATCAGTTTATTTTTTTGAAAAAAACAAGCTAGACACGTCTATTAACAAAGAGTTAAAAAAACTTGAGAGATTAGAAACAGTGAGTGAAATTGCAGCTAGTATTTCACACGAGGTAAGAAATCCGCTAACCACCATAGGAGGATTTCTACAACTGTTAAAGGATTCTAAGCTACCAGAGGAAAAAAGGCAAACATATATTGAACTTTGTTTAGAAGAATTAGATAGAGCAACAAATATAATTACAAATTACCTGTCGCTTGCCAAGCCATCGTTAGATAATATGAAAGTGTTGGAATTAAATAAGGAAATTGAGTATGTTATATCTGTAATTGAGCCATATGCAACCCTTAATGGTGTGGAAGTAAAATTAAGCCAGTTAGATAGCATGCATGTACTCGGCGAATCACAAAAGCTCCATCAATGTCTTATAAATCTGTTGAAAAATGGAATAGAATCTATGTCACAAGGCGGGACACTTGAAGTCACGATAAATAAAAGTGGTGAAAATGCCTTAGTGATTATATCTGATACTGGAGAGGGTATGGATGAAGAGCAAATAAGTAAATTAGGTACATTATATTATTCAACAAAATCGAAGGGTACTGGGCTTGGAACAATGGTTGCATACAGTATCATTAAATCATTTAGAGGAAAAATAGGAGTTCAAAGTGAAGTTGGCAAGGGGACCCAATTTACAATTCAATTTCCAATTATTGATCAAGTGTAAGTTAAAGTATCTGTGGTATTGGTATGAAGAACCTTCGCTTAATCTTAATCTATCCTATGTCACCGGCTACTATTTTACTTGGATAACGTAGTAAATCATTTTAAACGGTTCTCTCTAATTTAAGAAGGAGAGTTATTTCGTGAATAAAAAACTAGCAATAATACTTGCGTCAGTGATGATCTTTATTTTTGTGGTAATTTGGTTTCAGTTTCTGTCAGGTCCCAGGATTGATGTGGGGCAGCCAGTTGTGGTGGTGTTTGTTGACGCAGAACCCAATATTGTGGCTACTCAGGGAGATATAATTCCCGGGTCTGCTCAGCTTCGAGATACAGTAAACGACAATGCAGTGATTGAAGTCTTATTTCGGGATACCGATTTTTTAATTGAGGTGGCAGACAGTATTACCGGAGTCCATTACAATAAGCAGATATATAAAGCTGAGATTATCAAGGCTGCCACCAACGGCGGTGCAGTAATTGCAGTTGACAGCATCCCCAGAAAAACGGCACGGGACATAATTAGGGCAATTAACAGATAGCTTAAAATACGCCGCGGTGATCAATAAAATTAGGAAAAGAAAAAAGGAAATCGCAGTGGTATCAAGAATTCTTTAACCACAATGCACCACTATTCACAACACGAAGGGGACGAATTGATGGAGGGACTACTTTACAGTTTTCTGGCCGGAACAGGCACGGCCGTAGGAGCTTTACTGCTCTTTATTGTTGGACGACCGGGAAAGAACTCACTCTCTGTTTTGTTGGGATTTGCCGGCGGAATTATGCTGGGGATATCTGTGTTTGAACTCTTGCCGGAAGCAGTGGATTTTGGTAATATGGCTACGGCAATTATAGGGTTTCTTTTGGGCTGTGGAATGATGTATGCAATAGATCGGCTTTTGCCTCACTCCCATATGTCAAGCGGTGATGTTTTAGTAGTGGAGAATCCGGAAAAAATTGGTTTAGAAAGAGCTCCCATGCTGCGGCTCGGTTATTTGATTTTGTTTGGAATTGCTCTGCACAATCTTCCGGAAGGTCTGGCTATCGGGGCCGGGCTGGAAGCCAGTCCGGAACTGGGAATGATGATAGCAATAGCCATTGGCCTGCACAACGTGCCGGAGGGACTGGCCATAGCCGGCCCACTGAAAGCGGGAGGGCTGCCGGTTGGCAAGGTGCTTCTCCTGGCTCTGCTGGCCGGGCTGATGGCTCCATTGGGGACTGCCATAGGGCTTCTTGTAATTCATATCTCGCCGGTAATGGTAGGCGGAGCGTTGGCTTTTGCAGCAGGTGCCATGGTGTATATTGTTAACGACGAACTTATCCCACAGGCAAACGACCTAAACAGCCACATGGCAAATGCCGGCCTGATTTTCGGACTGATGCTGGCTTTTGGCTTGCTTTAAAAACACGAATTAGAAAAGCAAACCGTCCCTGCGTAATGTGTTTAATAACCTTGCAAGATATTACCTGCAATTTTTTGTTATTATTAAACAAGAGTTAATAAACGATAGCTTATTGAGTAAGAATGGTGAAATACCTTTGATTTGGTCAAAAGCATACTATGCATGTGCATTCCCTGTGAAACTAAATTATGGTTCCACAGGGTTTTGTTTTAATCTGGTAAATAGTGCAGCAGGGGGTGGGAATGTGCACAAGGAAATATACAGGGGTCGCAAAGCCAGAAAAGTTGCGTTAGTTGGTTTTTTGCTTAATTCGGTGTTGGCGGCTTTTAAAATATTAGCCGGAATTATCGGAAGCAGCGGGGCAGTGCTTGCTGATGGTGTTCATTCAATCTCAGACTTTTTTACAGATATCGTTGTGATAGTGGGTTTTAAAATAACCGAAAGGCCGGAAGATGACTGCCACAACTATGGTCATGGCAAATACGAGTCTTTAGCTGCAGTGGCAATAAGCCTGTTTCTTGTAGTGGTTGGTTTTCAATTGTTAAGAAATGGCCTTGCTAATATTGTTAGCGCAGCCCAGGGTGAGGTATTGCCAAGGCCGGGAGGAATTGCGCTGGCGGCTGCGGTCATTTCAATAATTATCAAGGAATTTCTTTTCAGATACACGCTCAATGTGGGCAAAAAAATAAAAAGTTCTGTAGTAATAGCAAATGCCTGGCATCACAGATCCGATACTTATTCTTCATTTGGCGTTCTACTGGGCGTTGGTGGAGCATTTTTTTTAGGCCAAAGGTGGATAATCCTTGACCCCATTGCCTCAGTGATGGTCAGCCTGCTGATTTTTAAGGTAGCCATTGATACCATTCGTCCTGCTCTGGAAGAGTTGGTAGAAACTTCCCTTAATGAAGATGAAATAGACAGGATCGAAAAAACTATTTCCAATCACCCCGGAGTTATAGACTTTCACCAACTGAGAACCAGAAGAATCGGCACTAAAGCAGCTATAGAATTTCATTTGGTCCTGGACGCCGAAAAAGAGTTAACATCTGCACATGAAGTAGCAACAGCAATTGAAAATAAACTAAAATCATACTTTACTGAGGACAGTATTATTACCATTCACCTCGAGCCTGATATAAGCAAGACCAGGTAGCCTGGCCGAATTGCTGAGCGCCTTTATATTACCAGTGAAAAAGACATATCTATATATATAAGTCTGGAAGGAGGAAGACGCCTTGGAGCATGTAGATGTGATTGTAATTGGAGCAGGGGTAGTGGGGTTGGCCGTTGCTGCGGAAGTTACTTCCAGATTGCCTGACCGGCAGGTGGTTTTAGTGGAGCGCCACGGTCAATTTGGGCAGGAAACTTCCAGCCGCAACAGTGAAGTTATACATGCGGGCATTTATTATCCCCAAAACAGCTTAAAGGCTCGTCTCTGTGTTGAGGGCAAAGAGCTTTTATATGATTTTTGCCGGAAGCATGGAGTTCCTCATAACCGTTTGGGTAAGTTGGTAATTGCCATCAAGGATGAGGATCTACCCTATTTGCACACTTTGCAGGAGAATGCCCGGGCCAACGGGGTAGAAGATCTATGTTTCCTAAGTGAGAGTGAAGTTAAAAATATCGAGCCCCATATTGCCTGCAAAGGAGCACTTCTTTCCCCGTCTACCGGTATCATTGATACTCACAGCTTAATGAAGAAGCTTGAGTGGCAGGCTCTTCAGGGTGGCACAATGGCAGTCTACGGTCACAATGTGAAAGGCGTGTCGCCGCAGGGGGACTGTTATGTTGTAGAGTTTACTAATCCTGATGGAAGCAGTGGTGCTGTCAAGTGTTCCTGGCTTATTAATTGTGCCGGCCTTAACTCGGACTACATCGCTACTTTACTGGGTATTGACGTAGAAAAAGAAGGCTATAAAATACATCCTTGTAAAGGAGAATACTTTACCATCCGCTCCGGTAAGGGATTGGTTACAAATCATTTGATCTACCCACCACCTGATAAAAAACTTAAGAGTTTGGGAATTCACCTTACCAGAAATCTTGATGGAGGTGTAAGGTTGGGTCCCAGTGCTTTTTATGTGGATGAAATTGATTATTCGGTTGACGAAAATAACGTTGGCGATTTTTATGATGCAGTTAAAGACTATTTGCCCTTTTTAAACATAGAGGATCTGGAGCCTGATATGGCGGGGATAAGGCCGAAGTTGCAGGGTCCTGGAGATCCTTTCCGCGATTTTATTATTCGCCACGAAAACAAGCGCGGCCTCAGAGGGGTTATTAACCTGGTTGGCATAGACTCCCCAGGGCTTACCTGCTGTTTGAGTATCGCGCGAATGGTAGTTAATCTAATAAGTTTTTAACCGGTGCCAAACAGTTTGGCAACCAGGAAAAAACAATGTCAAAAACACTTGTAATTTGCAGGAAAAAGAAGTTATTAAGTTTTTATTTGCTATAGACATCTAGCCACACATCATGATATAAAATAAGTAGAACATGCTTGTTAAAAAAATAACAATCACAGAGGGAGGTGTTTGTATAATTGTCTTCGTTAATTATTTTAGGGGTGATTTAATCTTGATAGTGGGGTTATAAAAAACAATGTCCATATGAAAAATACGATATAATAAATGGCTAATCCCCTAAAGGAGATTAAACTTCTGTATATGGGGGTGGGTTTCGATGTTTATTGGGACATTCAAAAAGGTGTTCTTTGAGAGATCGGAATCAGAATCACAACAGTTAAATATTGAGTATTTTAAGGCAGACTTATCTTTTATCCCAAATGAGATTATTACTAAGGGTCTTCGTTCATATCATAATAAAACCCTGATTAACCACTGCTCTTGTGCAAATAGGAAAACACCTGATTACACAGGCAAGATAGACGGGTATCGGCAAGCTGTTACAGACTATTATGAATTCTGCAATGAACTAAGAAATTTTGCTCTGTTGCAGTACGAAAATAATAAAGTTGATCTGGCACGTAAATGTTATTTGTATTTAATAGAGATAAGTCATGACAAAGCAGAGACTAAACATTTAATTCGAAGCTACGAAATACTCTTCTCACGACATCTTTTACATTCAGACGTTTGTAAAAACTAGACTCATAAACATTGATACAGCAGATAAACGGTAAGCTGATAAAGTAACACAGAAAACTAGTAACCACAGTGGTTTAAGCACTGTGGTTTTTATTTTTTGCTGGTTCATTGGCCAGCTGATTCAGCCCTAAGGCTGAAGGCTTAATTTGTGCTCTTTTTATATGTGAAAATAAGTCTTGAGATATATTGTCCAAATATGGAAGAGGAATTATACTTTAACAAGGTATATATGCCCTACTTTACAGATAGAAATTTTTGATATCACACTGGATAATGGCAAACCTGTTGAAAAGCAGGGACGCAAAGCTAAGGGTCTACGGCACATTTTGTGTCATGACAGCCTGGTTATCGAAAGTGTATTTTTTTTATGGGGCTAATTAATAAGCGGGGGTGATGGGTTACGGAAGTGATGCTGACAGCTGTGTTGTGAAACAAACTATAGCATACTAGGGGGAGCATATGGCTAATTTGAATTTTTCACTTAATAACGTTACTAAGGGTAGAGCCGGTCTCCAATTGAAGTTAACCATCAGTATAATTGTTTTAACTTCTCTTATTTCAGTAGGACAGGGATTTGTTTTAAGCAATATAGAAGCATTTGACTTTCCGGAACGGATTATACAATTAGTATCAATTGCAGCGTCTGTCATTTTCAGTGCGTTTGGAGCTTATTTAATAATCCGCCTGTTTATTAAAAAACCTATTGATTCTTTAAAAACCTTTGCGCAAGATTTGGCCCAAAACGACTTTAGTAAAAAGGTCGAGATTAAGACGGGGGATGAGTTTGAGCTGTTAGGTGCTGTTTTTAATGAAAGCGCCGGCTTTGTAAGTTCGTTAATTAAAGAGATAAACTCACTAACTGATAAAGTCAATGAATCTACCATGTCCCTTGCATCTTCTGCAGAGGAAATCAATGCTTCTTTTGAAGAAGTAGCGGCCTTATCCAATGATTTCGCAAATAATGCCACTGATGTCAGTGAAAACGCCAAGGCGATGAACGAGGCCGGAGGCAATATCGCAAAACGCTCTAAAGAAAGTGATAAAACGCTAAACGACGCAGAAGCACAAATGCAGACCATATCTGATAAGGTAAAAGATCTTAAGAGTTCGGTAACTTCTTTGGATGGTAATGCTCAAAACATCAGCGGTATTACCGAAACCATTAAAAATATCGCCGAACAAACAAACCTGCTCTCCTTAAATGCTGCCATAGAGGCAGCCAGGGCAGGAGAGCACGGCAGAGGTTTTGGAGTTGTTGCCGAAGAAATACGTAAATTAGCCGACCAGTCTTCCAAGTCTGCTTTTGAAATAGAAAGTTTAATCAACGATGTGCAGCTTGAAACAAAGGATGTTGTAAAAACCATAGATGAGAGTGTTGTAGAAGTTGACAGTGGTCTCGAATCAATAAATTCTATGGGATCTGATCTAAAGCTGATAATTAAAAACATTGAGGAAATAGTCGCTCAGATTGAAGAAGTAAGTAATGCGTCTGAACAAATCGGAGTGGGCAGTCAGGAAGTATCTGCAGCTGTTGAGGAACAGACTGCAACAATGCAGGAAGTGGCCACAGCCACAACAGAACTGCAAAACATGGTCAATAAACTGACAAGTATGATATCTGGCTTTAATATTAGCAAAATACATATAGTTGCGCAATGAAAAACCGATTAGAGGCGTGTAATCGGTTTTTTTAATGAAATTATTTTTATTGTTGCCGTTTTTGTTGGAAGATAGCTGTATGGTTAAGAGGTTATGCTGATATTTAAATTTAGATATGCTTTTTTCAGGATAGCAAACAGCCAGATTAAAAAGATTGCCAGGAGTGGGTATTGTAAAAATGTAAAGGGGTAGGGGAGCATTGGCAAAGTTAGAATGGACCAGACAATCCAGCCGGTAAAAACAGATAGAAGGGCAAGAAAAATCAGTCCGGGTTTGGTATTTATTGTATGGACCTTTTTTGAAAGCAAATAAACAGTTAAAGTAAGAATTGGGAGCAAAAGCCAGAGATTTCCCCTGGTTGAATAAGGTCCGAGCCACATGTTTGCAGTATTAATAAAGGAGATGTGTAAGTCTTCTGCGGGTAGTTGGGAGAATGTAGCCGACCATGTTCTGGAGCCGGTTTTCTCCAGAGGCAGTGAACTTGCTAACCGATAGCTGGCCGAGGGCAGGGTGACATTTATCTGCAAATTGTTAAAGGATTGCCAATAGGAGGCTGGTTGGAGCAGGTAAGTTAAGTGATGCGTACCATGGGGAAAACGGGTTTCATCATAGCCCAGTGGATTTTGATAACGAACCTCCAGTAAATGCGTGCCCGGTTGTAATTCCAGTTCGAAGGGGACTCCTGTTATTGATTGTTGATAGCCGCGGTAGTCCTCCGGTTTTTGGTATTGCTCCGACGTGAAGGGATCGTACCAGATGAATTGGGCATCATCTGTAAACGATGGGTACACCGTATCCATATTAATGCTGCCGGTGTGGGCAGTGACTCTTTCTTCGTTAAGTGTTATGACCCCTTCTCCGAGAATATCACCGAGGAAAAGCACAGCTACATGTTGCACCTCATCTGTGGGATTAAGCAGTTCATAGCTGACAGCCACATCAGCATCCCTCGAGCCTTTCTCATAAGTAATATCCAGCACTTCTGACTGAATACCAATGGGTGTATCATCGGCAGGTAATACAGGTCCATGAAAACTGCCGGGCCACCATAGTACGGGCATGCCGTTTGCCAGAGCCTGTGAGGGGTAGAAAAAAGTAATTAATAATACTGCTAAAACAAGAAATCTGGGAGGTACAGGATTCATTACAGTTTCATCCTCCTTTGGCAATATTATATCATGCTTAAATACTGTTGTTTGTTAAGCATGCTTTATATTTAGCGCTTGGCTTCGTAGCGGGAGATAACGCGTTGGAGGAAGGGGAAAAATTACGTTGGAAACGTACATATTTCCAATGGGTAAAGGAAACAGAAAATAATAGAAGAATCATTTATGGTAACATTATAACTCAAGCTGGGTTACCTCGGACTATGGGGTAATTAAGCTGAAGGTTTTGATAAAAGATATTTAACTGAGAAACTAAAATGAAGAGCATAAATAGGAAGGAGAGGCTACGTAAGTAGCACTATAAGATGAATAAGAATTATGAAATTTTAGCGCCGGCTGGCAGTTTTGAAGCACTGCAGGCGGCGGTGCAAAATGGAGCAGATGCGGTGTACCTGTCCGGAAAGGACTTTGGTGCACGCAAATTCGCAAATAATTTTACAGATGAAGAGCTCAGAGAAGCGATAAAATACTGTCATATTCGTGATGTCGAGGTGTATGTCACCGTTAATACTCTAGTGCTAAATCATGAATTTGAAAGGCTGCGCCGTTACATAGATTTTTTGTACATAATCGGCGTGGATGCCGTTATTGTCCAGGATATGGGGGTTTTGGATTATATAAGAAAGACGTATAGCGATCTGGAAATACACTGCTCAACGCAGATGTCTGTGCAGACGGTAGAAGACATTAAATATTTGGAGTCCCTGGGAGTAAGCAGAGTAGTCCTGGGCAGGGAAATGACTATAGAAGATATAAGAAGGGCCCAAAAGGAAACCAGTGTGCAGTTAGAGGTGTTTGTGCATGGAGCACTTTGTATTTCTGTATCGGGCCAATGCCTGATGAGCAGTATGATTGGAGGTAGAAGCGGCAACCGGGGTAGCTGTGCCCAGCCGTGCAGACAGAAATATACGCTGTATAACACCGCTAAAAAGGAAAAGTATGAGTCTGTTAAAGGTAACTATCTGTTAAGCCCCAAAGATTTATATACCCTGGATGAAATAAAGACAGTAATTGAGGCGGGCGCCTTTTCCCTGAAGATAGAAGGCCGGATGAAAAGGCCGGAGTATGTGGCTACGGTTGTCAGAGCTTATCGATTGATGTTAGAGGAAAACAAAGCCGTTGATGTTCCGGCTTTGGAAAAAGAGCTAAAAATATTTAACCGTGGTTTTACAAAGGGCCACTTGCTTAAAGAAAGTGGTTCAAAGCTCATGAGTATGTTTACCCCGGCCAATCAGGGGTATTATCTGGGTAAAGTGGTAAAGTATGATCAGAAGCGAAGGAAAGCGACCTTATCCCTGGCCGCTGATCTTAACCATAATGATGAAATTCAGATCAGAAGAAAAGATGAGACTATTGGCGGTAGAGTAGAGAAGTTAGAGCATAAAGGGAAAGTGGTAAAAAAATGTCCTAAGGGCCAGGTATGTGAGGTAAACTTCAAGCATGTTTGCAATGCAGGGGAAGAGGTCTACAAAACATATGATGAGGAATTTATGAAGCTCTCCAGGCAGACATTCGGCGGGGAGACTCTGGAAATCCCTGTTAGTATAGAAATCACTATTAAAAGAGGCACAAATATAGTGGCCAGCTTATCAGACGGTAAGAACAGTGTGACTGAGGAAACCGATATCATACCCCAGGAAGCAATGAAGAGAGCTATAACATTTGAAGATGTAAAAAATCAGCTTGCAAAGCTGGGCGGCTCCCCCTATCGACTGGAGAATATTGAGGTTGATTTGGATGAGGGGTTGTCGGTGCCCTTAAAGGAAATCAATGCCATAAGAAGGTCACTTATTGAAAAGCTGGACTTCAAGAGGTCTGTTAAGTACAGCCGGAAGTCTAAGCAGCCAAAAGCAGATGGCAGAATTAACCGTCAAAAGGAAGCCAGGAAAATAGAACTGACATATTCGGCAGGCAATGTATCTCAACTGGCAAAGCTAATTGAGCTAGGCGCCACAATAATATACTATAAAGACTTAGAGACTCTGGAGGCAGCAGTACAGTCTGCAAAAAAAAGAGGTTTTAAGGGAAAGATTATCCCGGAGATATTCAGACTTACCTCAGACGATGATTTAATAAGATACAAGAGTTTACTGAGAAAATTAGAGCTGGACACCGTTTTAATACAGAGCTATGGCCATATAAACGCATTTGCCGGGTTAGAAGTGATAGCCGATTATAACCTGAACGTAGTAAATGATTTAGCTTATAATTTCTATCTGCACAATAATTTTGCAAGGGTATCGCTTTCTCCTGAGTTAAACTTATCGCAAATCTCAGCTATGAATATAGTGCCGGATAAAACAGAGATTTTGGGATATGGTTATCTTCCAGTCATGGTAATGAAGCATTGTGTGATTTCCACTACGCTAAATAAACACAAGAACTGCGGGCTATGTTTGCAAGATTCTTATAGCATCATAGACAAGATGAATGAGAGCTTTAAGATAATAAGAAGATACCAGTGCGGCACAGAGATCCATAATTCAAAAAAACTTATGCTACTTGAGTATTTGAGGACACTGGAAAGTGAAGGAGTAGGTTATTTCAGGCTGAACTTTGTAGATGAAACGCCGGATGAAATTGAACTGGTTGTGGATTTACATCGAAAATATTTTCCTTCCAAATTAACACCTCAGGAGCATAAATTAATAGACAAATTAAAGAAAACCGGAATGACAAGCGGTCATTTAAGCAGGGGTATAAGCTAGACTTGCTTGTGTCAATTTAACCCCTTGACCACCAACAACGATTTCTATGCAAACCACGGTTAAAAACCGTGGTTTTTTCTAAATAGGACACACTTGTGTCCTGGGGGTTTTGTACAATATCTTTGTCTCAATAATATGAAAGTGAGGAACAAAGGTATGAAAAAATGGTTTATTGGGGTTGTGTTGGTAGTTCTGTTAGTGCTGGTTTCCGGATGCGGCGGGGCACAGGATGCCGTAGGCGAGGGCATGAGAGAGCAGCCTGATCCAAAGACCGAACAGCAGCCGATAGAGCCTGCAGCAGACACAACTTCTCCAGATGGTGACATTGAGCAGGTGGAATATGACTTGGATATAGTGGAAGAGTGGAATGGCCTGAAAACCGAAATTCTGGGCCTTGGTATTGCCAGTGGAGTGGAAAGTGCCTGGCAGGAGGAGGATAACTCAGATGTTGTGTACGTAAAGTTTCGCATAGAAAATACCAGGGACGACGGAGCGGGGCACTTCACCACTTATCCCGACCAGGCCACCCTGATTACCAGTACCGGGGAGCAGCTGGAAGCGGACATGTTTGAAAGCGACAATATCGGCGGTGATTTGTATGAAGGTGTAATCAAAGACGGCATTGTATTTTGGGTGCTGGAACGCGGTGCGCCTTTTGATATCAGTTGGGTACGGCTAAAGTGGAACAGTTATGATGAAGCAGAAGATGTGGATTTTGATAAGTGGGCAACGGACCACGATGTGAGAATTGAAATAGAGTAGGTATAAGAAAACCACAGCGGTAGAACGCTGTGGTTTTTCTGGTTTAGACTGATTCACTTGGGAGCGGAATAGTTGGCTGGTCAATTTCCTGATCCGGTTCTTTTGTTGTGCCGGATAGCTTCAGCTTTACAAACAGGGCCGGGGCGATAAGTGTTACCCACAGTCCTCCCAGACCATAGCGGATGAAACCAAGAATCTCTACAGCGGAAGGGAGTACCGGGCCTAAGCCCATTATGATACCGAACAGGACGGCAAGTCCGATGACGCTTTTAATTATTTGTTTAAAAAACGGTGCGTTTACAGCTGAACGTACTTTCTCCTTTTCCAGGATGTAGCCAAAAGATGCTCCGGCCAGGTAGCCCATGAGTTTGGGGGGATCACTGCCAGGCAGGACAGAGCTGATTAATAGCGGGACCGCCAGGGACAGGGACAGTAACAGAGGCAGAGAAACTTTGTCCATCCATTTTTGCTCAATAAAGGCAGTGCTGAGCCAGAGAAAAAACAGCAGGAATGGAATGCCAAGAGCTATACCGCCTAAAACATCACCCAGGAAGTGATAGCCCAGTATCAGGCGAGATACGGCAATCATGATAATAGTCAAAGCAGACCATAACCAGAAATTTCTGTTTTTCAGGCGAACTGCTAAATAACCCCACACTGTTATGGCTGTTAGAGTATGGCCGCTGGGAAAGGCAGAGTTATCCGGGTGGATGATTCCTGCCAGGGCGGGACGCTCCAGGATGGTCATATCTTTGATCAGGCCGCTGTATGTGCCGGAGGTTAGCAGAACAAAGGCTGTCCAGAAGCCCAAAGGCTTACTGACACACCAGATAAGTACTCCGAAAAACACCATGAAAAACTGGTCATCGCCTAAAAAGGTAAAGAAGCGGAATAAAAACTCTACGAAAGGAGTCCGGTATTGTTGAAGATTAGCAATGAATTGCAGGCTTCTGGTTTCCTCCCAGAAGAGAATAAGAATAAGCGTAGATAGCAACGTGACTGCCCAGCATAAAATTACGGCAGCTTTTTCTTTTGCCGGATCCGATGAGAAATAAGGCCTGGTGACTGGCGGAATGTTCATTTCTTTTCCTCCCTTGTAATGTTTTCAGGCTATTATTCTCCGATAAATGTATATTTCCTGCAGCGGCTGACTAGACCATGGGTTTTGCAAGCTGCCACTGCAGTAAACAAATTGTAAGGATAAGACACGCCAACGTTGACGTGTCTTATCCTTGGATTATGTCCTGTGCTAGCTGCATGAGTTGCTGCCTGGGCTGATAATCCAGGCAGCGTTGGTTATAGGGCAGTGGTTTGCTTTTTTCAAACGTCAGTCCGGTTGTGATTTCATCCTCCGGCGCCAAGGCTACATACAGGCCGGTTTTAGCACATTCTGCAGCAGATTGCGCCGAGCGCAGCATAAAGGGGCGGACAATTTTCATCATCAGGCTTTCGCCCCTCCAGATGTTTGTGGCCCCGCGTCCGGGACTTACGGCGTTTACCAGGATACCTTTATCTTTTAGTTCCTCTGCCAGGCTAATGGTGAACCAGATTTGGGCCAGCTTAGAGGCTGAATAGCCTCTGAACCCATGAGGCCCATGGAAGGGTTTGGCAAGATTGATTTTGCCATAAAAACCGGCTCGTGACGCGATATTCACAATGCGAGATTTCTCTGTCTTTAATAAGGCGGGAAGCAGCAAGCGGGTGAGCAGATACGTCCCCAGAAAATTAACACCCATTGTCAGCTCATACCCGTCTTCTGTTTGCTGTGGACTGTCGGAGTACAGGCCGGCATTGTTTATGAGGATATCCAACCGGTCATAGCGGTTTAGATAGTTTTGGGCGAAATTATGTATGGAAGCAAAGGAAGCCAAATCGGCCTGCATGATATCTACGGCAGCACCGGTTTGTTGTGTAATGATTTGGGCACTACGGGCAGCTTTGTTCAGGTTTCTGCACACCATTACCACATAATAGTCCTGGGCGGCTAACTCTTTTGCCGTTTCAAAACCGATACCGGAATTGGCTCCGGTAACCACTGCGATTTTTGGGGGCATGTTGTCCTCCTGCAAGTTTTCTTATAGTATATATATTTACTTCAGGCAAATCCAGAATATCGGGCAAAAAAACCAAGATGCCGTCGCATCTTGGTTTTATCGGTGCCTTACATCGATGGCTCCGGGGCTTAACACCTCAAATTGATAACCCCTTTGGCGGAGGCCTTCAATAATTTGAGGGAGTGCTTCCACGGTGGTTGTTTTGTGTTGGCTGTCATGCATGAGAACCACAATATCGCCGGAGACGCTGTCTGCTCCGCTTAAAACATTGTCCACAATATCTTCGGCTGGAGGTGTCCGGGAGACGGCGTCTCCTGAAGTCACATTCCAGTCAAAATAGTCATAGCCCTGTTCTATTACTTCTGGTATTAAATCCTCAACTATGATGTTATAGCCGGAAACATCCTGTGCCATCTGGCTGCTAGAACCGCCGGGGAATCGCATGATATTGGTTTCCACCCCGGTTTCTGCGTATAGGAACTCTTCCAGCTTCAGAAGGTCATCCATGAAGTTCTCCGGCGAGTCATAAATATAATCATAATCGTGGCTGTAAGTATGGTTACCCAGGACATGGCCGGCTTCAACTATCAGCCTATAAGCATCCGGGTTATCCGATTGGTTATTGCCGATGACAAAAAAAGTGGCCAAAATGTTTTCTTCAGCCAGGATATCCAATATTGCCAGGGTGTTGTTGCTGGGTCCGTCATCAAAGGTTAGATAGGCTGTGGGGCCTGCGCCTCCGGGAGGAGGGCCGTTGTCATTGCGGCTTAGCAGTTCTTCAATTTCGGCAGCTTTTTCATCAAGACGGCTTCGCAGTTCATTGATTTCTGTTTCCTGCTCAGCTATTTTGTCCTGTAGACTGTTAATTTCAGCAGCTTTGCTATCCAGGTCATTGGCTTTGCTTTCCAGTCTGCTTTCCACAGAAGCCAGCTCGTCTTCCCTGTCATTTAGCAGACTATGCAGTTCGTCCAACTCTGTTTCCTTTTCGCTTAGGCGGGCAAACAAGTCATCATGCTCGTCTTCTGCCCGGGCCAGTTTTTCTCTGGTTTCCTCAAGTTCTGCTTCTTTATCATTTAGTTCCTCCTCAAGAGCTGTGGTTTCCCGGCGCAGCTCTTCTTTTTGTTCTACGGCCATGGAAAGCTCTTCGCGCAGGGAGCTTATCTGCCCGTTGTAATAGGCCAGGCCGATCCCTCCCGCTATCAGTATTATTATGGCGGCGACGGTAATCAGAATCTGTGTGTTTTTTGGCATAGATGACTCCTTTGGTGCTGTACTATTCTCCGTTACTAAAAAATCTAGGCGCTTTAATTATACAGGAGCCAAGTTTGCCAGTCTTTAATATTCAGTTAAACTTGGATGTGACACAACAGAGGGTCTCCTCATAACATAAATAAAGTATAAGTAAAGGGGAATTAATGTGTCTGATAAATATGTTGGCGAGTGTATTTCGTGCGGTGTGGAAGAGGAGTTTAAGGATTCGGCACAGCTGCAGAAAGCAATTATTTCCGGTGGCCTTGGTGAGTATATTTGCTCTGATTGTGCGAAAGACAAAGAGGTGATTGTTGATGAGTAAGATTATTGTCCTGGATCCGGGCCACGGCGGCAGTTCACCGGGCAGTGTAGGCAACGGCCTGGTGGAAAAAGAAGTGGTATTGGATTTTGCCCTGAGGTTGCGGGATAAGTTTGCCGCGTATGAATGCGAGATAATCTTAACCAGAACCGACGATAGAAGAGTTAGTCTGTCAGAGAGGGTAAATATAGCTAACAGAAACAATGCTGATTATTTCATCAGCCTTCACTGCAACGGAGCAGCAAGCAGCAGTGCCAACGGTTATGAGGATTATATTTATACATCACCCTTCCAGTCCACCATCGGGTACCGTGATATACTGCACCGTCATGTGGCAGCAGTGTGGGTTAACGCCGGCAGGGCAAACCGGGGTAAGAAAAGAGCCAACTTTTATGTCCTACGAGAAACAAGTATGCCGGCCATCCTATTGGAAAATGGTTTTTTAACCAATGCCAGGGATGCTGAGCTACTAAAAAATCCGGACTTTACAGAGGAATTGCTGATGGCCATTGTAGAGGGAACCGTTGAAGCATTGGATATTCCCCGAAAACCTGCTGCTCCTGTCCAGGAATTATTCCGGGTTCAGGCGGGAGCGTTCTCTACCCGGGAAAGAGCGGAAAGGCAGGTAGAAAGGTTAAAAGAAGCGGGCTTTGATGCCTTTATTATCAATTTGGATGCAATCTGTCCCAAATAGCCGAAAAATAAGCATGACCTTGCTCTCAATGAGAGTGAGGTTTGTTTTTTTGTACGGCACATTAAAATGCCGTTATATGACAAATGTCATATATATTTTCGTTTTTCCGGTCACTGTTGTCATTATGGAGGATGTTTTATGATATAGGCAGAGGTTGGAAAAAGAATGGGAGGCGATGGTTTTGATCCTGGAAATAAACAATTTAGTTAAGCGCTATAATGGCTTATTGGCTGTAGATAATGTGGATCTGGCGGTGACGGAGGGAGAGGTGTTCGGACTGCTGGGGCCAAACGGTGCAGGGAAAACCACATTAATTAACGCCATCATCGGGATGACAAAAACAGATGGCGGCGAGATTAATCTCTTCGGTAAAAATTTGCGCCGGTCTGAAATGGAGATTAAAGCCAACATCGGCATTGTACCACAGGAAATTGCTCTTTATGGGGATTTAAATGCCCTGCAGAATGTAGAGTTTTTCGGCAAGCTTTATGGGGTCAAGGGGGACCTGTTGCAAGAAAGAGCAAAGGAGGCCCTGGATTTTGTGGATTTGTGGGAGAGGCGTAAAGATTCTCCCAACAAATTTTCCGGAGGAATGAAAAGGCGACTAAATATTGCCTGCAGCCTGGTTCATCATCCTAAACTGATAATCATGGATGAACCCACCGTAGGTATCGATCCTCAGTCCAGAAATCATATTTTGGAGTCGGTAAAAAAGCTCAATCAAATGGGGTCCACCGTTATCTACACTTCGCATTACATGGAAGAAGTTGAAGTGTTGTGTAATGATATTGCCATAATGGATCACGGTCGCATCATTGCCCGGGGCAGTAAGGAAGAGCTGGAGGAAATGGTGGCCGTGGAGGAAAAGGTGAATATCCGGCTTTCCTCGGTTAACTATTCTCTGGTGGAAAACGTCAAAAAAATTTCCGGCGTCACCAACTGTTTGCTTGAGCATAATCAATTAACGGTGTTCTCCCGGGCAAAGAGCAACAACATCAGCAGAATAATTGAGTGCATAACACAAACCGGTGCGGTTATTGAGGCCATAAATATGGAAAAGCTCACGCTGGAAGATGTGTTCTTAACACTGACCGGCCGTACGCTTAGGAATTAGGAGGCCAATGATGAAAATATTCAGTATTGCTTACTATACCGCAATTAAAAATCTAAAGGACACCAAAACCCTGCTGTTTGTGGTGGTGCTGCCTATCCTCTTAATCATTATCCTGGGAACAGCTCTGGACGGATTTCATTCGCCACAGGATCTGCCCCGGGAAGAAGTTGCCTATTTTATCGACGATAACGGTGAAGCTGCACAACAATTTGCGCAGTTTTTACAAAGCGATGATATGGGTGAGGTGGCCCATGTCCAGAGGGTGGCCGACTTCGAGGAGGGCCTGGCTTACCTGGACAGCGGCCAGGCAGATTCCTTTGTATATCTCCCGGCCGGTTTTGGTGCTGCGTTGAGATCCGGGGAAGCTGCAGAGATTCAGGTTTTGGCCAATGTACAAAATCCTTTGGCCAAAAGTCTGGTGGAAAACTATATCAACCGTGTTAACGGTGCTTTGGCGGTGACTGTTCTGGGAGGGGTTCCCGCCCAGGGAGAGCGGAGTAGTCATGTTAGAGCACAGGCCATTACCACAGACGGGCAAATTCCCACAGCACTTGACTATTACTCGGTGCAGACACTTTTACAGGTACTGATAATTGGTGCGCTATTTGGCATTGCCGCCATGCGGGAAGACAAAGACAAAAACACACTGATTAGAATTAAAAGCGCTCCGGTTAAATATTATGAGATTCTGGCGGGCAGGACCATGGCCAATATAGGGGTGTTGTTTGCTCAGGCTCTGGTGGTAATTGCTTTTTCCAAGTTTGTTTATCAGGCCAACTGGGGTGGAAACCAGCTTATTAATCTGGGCGTAATCCTGATTTTTGTGGTATTTTCCATCGGTGTGGGGATGTTTTTGGGCGCTGTGATTAAAAACTCCGTGGGCGCCATCGGGGCGCTTTGGGGGGTAATGATTGTATTTGCCATAACCGGCGGGGCCTTTGGCGGTACGGTAAATGATACGCTGGCAAAGCTTTCTCCCAACCATTATGCGGCCACAGCAATCTTTAACAATGTCTTTGCCGGTTCTCCCCAGGTGATACGTTCTAACATAATCGTATTGCTCTTGAGCACGGTGGCGGTCTATGCTTTAACATTGGCAGTGGGAAGGAGAAGATTGGCATGACTTTCTTTAAAACAAATATGCAGCGGATTTTGACCAGTAAAGTACGGATGTTAATTATCCTGGTAGTGCCCCTGCTGTTTATCCTGATCTTTACATCGCTGGATTACGAAAAGCCGCTGCAGCTGGCTGTAATCGATGCCGATCAGACTCCCTTTACCCGGGAGTTGGCACAAAGCCTGGAGGAGAATTTCAGAATTGTTGATGTGGCCGAAGGTGAGATTGTCCCCGCTTTAATTGAAGGGGATGCTGATTATGTGGTGGTTTTGCCCAACGGCTTTACTCAAGAGTTAGTACGGGGCGAATCTCCCCAGGTAGAAGGCTATTCCATCAGCGGAACTAACATGGCACTGCCTGTGGAAGCTTTTATCAACAGCTATTTGGATGGTGCAAATGATGTGGCAGAAACGGCCAATTATAATGAAGCACTGTTTTACCAGGGAATGAAAGTGTTTTCAGAAGGACAGCTGTTCATGTCTTTTACTGTAAACAGTGACATCAGCAGAAATAAAAGCACCACGGCCATGGGTTTTCTGGTCCAGTTCATGCTGTATATGTCGGTAATGACCACGGGCATCATCGCAGAAGACCGGCAGAATAAAACTATTTTTAGGATTTTCAGCGGCCCGGTGAGTATGAAGAGGTACATGGCCGAAAGCCTGTTGAGCTTTATGATGATTGCCGCTCTGCAGGTGATAGCCATTATAGGATTGCTGCACTTCGGTGTTAATTTATACTTCGGTAACTCGGTATTGAATATGATAGTTCTGTTTCTCTTCTTTGCGGTGGTCACAGTGGCTCTGGGCATGATTATTTCAAACTACGCCAAGACTCCGGTTCATGCCTACGTTACAATCTTATTGCTGACCACGCCTTTGGTAATGTTGGGTGGGTCCTATTGGCCCAGAGATTATATGCCGGATATCCTGGTTAGCATCGGCAATTTCCTGCCCACCTCCTGGGTGATGTCGGGTGTGCAAAAACTGCTCTACGGTGGTGACTTAGGCTCCATCACACAGGAGTTGATGATCTTAACGGCCTTTGCCGGTGTATTTTTCCTGGTTGGCACAATGCGCAGAGCCGATGTGGCCAAATAAAGAATAAGCTGCTTATCAAAAGCAGCTTGTTCTTTTCTCGGAGGGGCGATTGGTATATAATCGAGAAAAAAGATGTTTGAGGTATTTATGAGATATATTATGCAGGGACTGTTTCTCCTGCAGCTGGTTTATCTGCTGGCTTCCGGAGAATCATTCCGCGTGGAAGAACTGCTGGTGGTGTTGTTGCTGGTGGGCGTTTATGTGGTTAAAGAGAGGTTTTGGCAGCATGTATCTCTGGTGGCACTGCAGCTGGTAATTGTGACGGCAGCCGTTTATGCGGGAATGCCGCTGTCAGTGTTGTATGCTTTGCTGGCCTTTGATTTTGCCTACCACCAGGTTTACATGGGAGTGGCCCTGAGCGTGGCGCTGATAATTTTCTTTAGCGTTTGGCGGGAAATGCCGCTGATTTTGCTTTTGGCAGCAACAGGTATACTGGCCGGCTATATTCTGCAGAGATGGGAAGCACAGTACACCGACTACTGCAAAAGACTGGATGATGAGCGGCATCTCAGATATTCGCTGGAGGAAGCCAGGAACAAGTTGATGGCCTCTGCCAAAGAAACGGCTCACCTGGCGGAAATAAAAGAGCGAAACCGCATCGCCCGGGAAATTCATGACAGCATCGGGCACAGTATTGCCGGCGTTTTGATTCAGATGCAGGTGGCCGGGCGTTTGGTGGGCAAAGATGACAATAAGGCCAAAGAGACTTTGCAGTTATGTACAGAGAAGTTGGCCGACGCTCTGACGGTGGCCCGCCAGACAGTATATAATCTAAAACCCCGGGAGAGGCTGGGCATAGAATATATCAAGAGGATAATCGGGGACTATACATTTTGTCCCGTTGAAGTTTCCTACCAGGGAGATTTTGACCTTATGCCTGCGGAGCATCTGGAGACTACCGCTGCCATTATTAAAGAAGCGCTGACCAATACGGTTAGGTATTCAAAAGCCACCCAGGTTGTAATAGAGTTATTAACCAATGAAAAGTACACCCGGTTAATGGTTAAAGATAATGGCATTGGGTGTGAAGTTATCCGGGAAGGCATGGGTATCAGCGGTATGAAGGAGCGGGTCCGGAACCTGGGAGGGAACCTGTCCATCAGTTGTGATGACGGTTTTATGATTGTCTGTATGCTGTATCGCCAAGGGGGTGCTTAGATGAAAGTTTTAATTGTAGACGATGATGCCTTAATCAGAGACGGTTTGAAAGTGCTTTTGGAAATGGAAGAGGGTTTTGAGGTAAGCGGCGTGGCTGCAAATGGCCGGGAAGCATATGAGCGGTGTGTGGAGAATAAGCCGGACATTGTGCTTATGGATGTGCGAATGCCGGTGATGGACGGAGTACTGGGGACCAAGCTGATTAAGGAGCATTACCAGGACATCAAGGTGGTAATACTTACTACCTTTAAGGATGATGAATACATTGCAGAGGCGGCAAGAAACGGGGCGGAAGGATATCTGTTGAAAAACCAGTCCCTGGATAGTATCGTGGACAGTTTACGGGTTGTGGGGGAAGGGAACACCGTTTTCCAAAAAGAAGTGGCGGGCACGCTACATGCAATCTTAAAAGGGGAAAAAAAGAAGGATCCCGCCAGTTTTCAGCTTACCAAGCGGGAGTTTGAAGTGCTAAAGTTGGTGGGTGAGGGGTTGTCCAATGATGAGATTGCCCAAAAGCTTTTTTTAACACCGGGCACAGTGCGAAATTATATTTCTAATCTATTGGTTAAGCTTAACCTGAGAGACAGGACGCAATTGGCCATCTTTTTTCATAAGAATTTTTAGCACCTGGGGCCGGTATAGCCTGCCAAACAGGGGGAAAGATACAGACAAAGCTAAAGGAGAATCCCATGACTGAAAGAAGGTCAGACGAAGATTATTTGCCTACAGAAGAGAATGAAGAACGCGCCATTAATCTATGGGATGCACTGGGATTTGACAATGGGGACGAATATACCCCGGATGAAATGCTGGATATTATAAACGCCAAGATAAACCACGGAGAATTAAAACTTGAAGAGATTAAAGCTGCTTTGGAACTGGTTGGAGATTGAAGTACCTGTATTAATGCAGGTACTTTTTTTGTTAGCTGGAAATATTAGCGCCAGAGGAAAATTTATGTAATTTTATAGTGAAGTTTGTCGCTGAGGATGGTAAAATAGAACAGAAGTAACTGCCGGAGGGACAGACATGACTAGACTAAAACCGCTAGCCGGAAAACTTCTGTTTGCAGGGGTAATTATTGTTTCAACATATTTATTTAATGTTATGCCGGGATCAGGGCAGATTGATTCCGGATTTACAGAAGAAGACATTACGCTTAAGAGGACAGAAATGGTATCATTGCGGGTGGTAGAGTCGGGCCCGGGAAGAGAAGCTGCCGGTAAGCAATCTGTTGCTGATACAGGAGAGGCTGCTTCAGAGGATACAGACCGCAAGGAGCCCGCGGCAGGGCCTGCAGAAGAAAGGCAGGCAGACGAGGCGACACCCTCTGCCGATTCCACACCTAAAGCTGAAGAAGAAACTGAAAAGCAAAATGACGCTTCACCACAAAACAGCCCGGACACTGCTGAAAACGCACCCGAGCCTAAACCTCAGGAGGATGAGGACCCACCTTTTCCTGCAGCCAGCCATTCCCAGGGAGAGACGCAAATGCTGGACAAGCTGAATCAGGAAAGGATTCAAAGAGACTTAGAGCCTCTTAAAACTTTTTCGTTGTTGGCGGATGTGGCCAGGCTAAAAAGCCGGGATATGGCGGAAAACGGTTATTTTTCCCATACTTCTCCAACTTACGGTACTCCGTTTGAAATGCTAACATCCTTTGGTATCAGTTATGGTTATGCTGGAGAGAATATTGCCGGTGCCGGCAGTGTAGGTTCCGCTCATAATAATTTTATGAAATCGTCAGGCCATAAAGAAAATATCCTGAATGAAAACTATACTCATGTAGGCATCGGCATTCAGGCCAGTGATAAATATGGTTTGACTTTTACACAGCTTTTTATCAGTCAGTAACTAAATAAGAAAACCGCAGAAGAAAGTTAGTGTCCCAAAACGGGAACACTAACTTTTTTCATAGAACGGGAAACTATTTACAATAATATAGGTAAAGCGTTAAAAGAGGAGAGCCAATGAAGAAAACAGAGATCTGGTATCTGCTCATCTCCCTTACTACTGTTATAGGTTTTGCTGTACTGATTTATTATTCCATCTTGCGGGTAAATCCTTCCGTAGTACCTCCTGAAGCTGCTGCAGGAAAGGAACTCTGGGAGAGACAAGGGTGCATGCAGTGCCATGCCATTATGGGCAGCGGCGGTTATTCGGCCAGTGATTTGACTGATGTGGTAACACGGCGGGGTGAAGGATGGTTGGAAGAGTTTTTCCTGGAACCACCTTTAATGGAGCCATCCCATAGGCGCCATCCCGGTTTGGCAGGGGCGGAGATTGTGCATATGCTGACGTTTTTGCGCCTGGTGGATGAGATAGATAATCTTGACTGGCCCCCGGCACCGCTAATTACAGTGCCTGAAGATTTGGAGACAAAGGATTGATGTCATGTTTAAGGCTCTGCGCCAAATTGGCGATTTCTTCTTTCACCGTCACAAGCCGGCGGCAAAAAAGGTAAAAGAGCCTGAATATGTATCTCAGGCGGTAGCCATACCCTATGCCCTTGTGACGTTATTGTTGTTGGCTTTCCAGGGCGTGGCGGCTACCTTTGGGGCAACTGAGGCTGTGTTTCCCAATCTGCCCAGCCCCGTTCGGGCAGAAGTGGGCCGTGCGGTACATCTGAATATAGCTGTTTTCTGGCCGCTGTTGGGGTCTATGGGTATGGTTTATTACTTTTTCATCCAGGAGGCGGAAAAAGAGCTCTACAGCCTTAGGCTGGCGTGGCTGCAGTTTTTTGTGCTTATCGCTTCCGGACTGGGAGCCATCACCTTTCTTGCTTTTGGTTTGATGCGCGGGATGGAATACAGAGAAGCGGCGCTGGTATTTGACCTGGGGATTGCTGTGGGACTGGCCATCTTTGTTTATAATCTGACCCGCACCTATTTTTTAAGTGCTGTTCGTGGCAGGGTCACAATGTTGGGGATGCTCTCAGGAGCCATATCCCTAATTGTCCTTTTTATTCCCAACCTGATAGAGTATGTGCATCCAACCATCGATGAAATAATCCGTTTCTGGGTAGTGCACATGTGGGAAGAACTCAGCAAAGAATTGCTCTTAATCGGGGCTTTGGTGGCTTTTTTACTAACTGTCGGCAAAGCCAGGAGAAAAACACTGGAGAAATTGCTTTTTCTGCAGCTTGCCCTGTTAATTGTGGGAGCAACCTTTGCTACCGGCCATCATTACTATTGGATCGGTACTCCTCCAATGTGGCTGTGGATAGGAGGGATATTTAGCGTCATTCAGGTGGCCGCCCTATTTTTGCTGGCGTACATCTTCTATCTTGGAATCCGGGAAGTCCCTTGGGGAAGCTTAAATTTTGGTGCCAGGCTGTCTCTTGGATTTACCTTTGCCAGTGTAGTTTATCATGTGGCAGGCGCAGCTATGCTGGGGATGCTTTTGGCGGTACCACACTTTAACCGCTATGCCAGGGCCACATATTTAACATCTTCCCATGCACATCTGGCGTTATTTGGGGCCGTTGGTATGCTGGTGCTGGCAGGCTGTACTTATATACTGACCCGGGACAGCCACTGGCCAAAACAGCAGAAAAATTGGGCTGTCTGGGGATTTCTGCTGCTAAACGCAGGACTGATAATCATGGGCGGAGCACTGGCGGTGGCAGGCTTGCTGCAGACTTATTTAGTGCGAATAGTGGGAATGGATTATGCCGTGGCCCACCAACTGCTTCATCCATATCTGTTAATGAGGGCTCTTGGAGGCGGTGTTTTTGCTGTGGGCGGTCTGCTTTATGCAGGGGCTGTCCTTTATGTCCTCTGGCTGCGCCGCCATAATTTACTACAGAGTTTGCTGCAGAAAAGGGAGACAAATGAAAAAAAAGTGGATGACGAGGCCTAAACAATTGTAAGAAAGCAGATGCAAAAGGCTATGATGTGATATAGCCTTTTTACTTTGCAGGGATTAAATGGCTACTTCTGTAATAATTATGAATTATACACCTCGCAGACGAGAAAGGATTAGATCATGACTCTTTCCGGCCAACATGGAGTAGGGATGGTATTAACACTATTATTAATTGTTTTTCTGGGAAGCTATTCGGGTAAAAAGGTCCAGAATTCTCAGGACTTTTCCGTAACCGGGAGAAAGGCGGGCAGCATTCTGGTGGCGGGAACCATCATGGGAACGCTGGTGGGAGGCGCTTCTACGGTGGGGACAGCGCAATTGGCCTTTATGTACGGTTTTTCCGCCTGGTGGTTTACACTGGGAGGAGGAATAGCCTGTTTTTTTCTGGGCATTTTCCTGGCCAGGCCTTTGTGGCAACGGACAGAGGAAACGGTAACAGGAATTTTGCAAACGGAGTATGGCAGAGCAGCCGGCGTTCTTGCCGTGATTTTTGTTTCCCTGGGAATTTTTTTTAATATTGTTCCGCAGATTATGTCCTCTTCGGCATTGCTGGTCACTGTTCTGCCGCTGTCTGTCCGTTATGCGCCCATGGTAGCGGTGATTCTGATGGGCATCTATGTGCTGTCCGGTGGTGTATGGGCTACGGGTCTAATCGGCACGGCAAAGATTATACTCACGGTACTTTCTCTGATGTTATGTGGCGGCTTTGCTCTGTACCACATGGGAGGGCCGGCCGGTATAGCTACAGCATTTCCCCGGTTTCCCTGGTTTAGTTTATTTGGACGCGGGGTAAACCAGGATTTGGCAGCTGCCTTTTCCCTCTTTGTGGGGGTGTTGTCCAGCCAGATTTATTTTCAGGCGGTACTGGCGGCCGGGGATGTGGCCAAAGCAAAGCGGGGCGCACTGCTTAGCGCCGTTATCGGGCCTTTGATAGGCCTTGCAGGGATTATGGTAGGGTTGTTTATGCGTATTAATCACCCGGATATTATTCCAGCGCAGGCCCTGCCTTTGTTTGTGCTTGGTTATCTGAACCCCTGGCTGGCGGGAGTGGTATTGGCTACTTTGCTTTTAGCGGCTGTGGGTACCGGCGCCGGGCTCACTTTGGGAGTTAGCACCATGCTTTGCCGCGATATTTTTCAGCCCATTTGTCCGAATGTAAAGGAGCGCGGGATTTTGTTGGCTTTTAGGCTGTTTATTGCCCTGATCCTTTTTGTGGGTCTTTGCGTAATCTATCTGGCCGGCGGCAGTGAAATCATCCTGGAGTGGAGTTATCTGTCCCTGGGACTGCGTGGAGCTACCATATTTTTCCCGCTGCTGGGTGTGCTTTATTTGGGTGGGAAAGTTTCACCACAGGCGGGGACACTGGCGGTGGTGGCCGGTCCGGCAAGTGTGATTGCGGCGGGGATCTTCATGCCCTGGGAGTTAAATCCTCTGTATATCGGCCTGGTGGTCAGTATAACATTTATCATTGGCGGGCTTGTCCATAAAGCTTACCGAAAAACAAATCAGCCTTACTCGGAGCAAGGCTGATTATTTTTCTGCTTATCTATGTTTTACTTCGATAGCCCCGGGGCTGAGGGCGGAAAAACTATAGCCTCTTTCCGTAAGCTCGGCAATGATTTGCGGCAGCGCTTCCACGGTAGACTTTTTCGTGCGGCTGTCATGAAACAGGACCACTATATCTCCGGCTATACCATCAGCCCCACTGAGGACGTTTTTCACAATTTCAGCACTGGGAGGCGTTTCGGTACCGTCTCCGGAATAAACATTCCAGTCAAAATAATCATAATCAAGAGCTTTTATTTCACCAATTAGTTCCCCAACGATATTGTAGCCGGAAGTCTTTTGAGCCATGGCGCTTTGGGTTCCCCCGGGAAACCGCATCATATCGGTGCGTATACCGGTTTCCTGGTAAAGGAATTCTTCAAGCCTCAGAAAGTCTGCCAGGAAGGCCTCCGTAGACTGGTAGATTTCTGCAAAGTTATGGGTGTAGGTGTGGTTTGCCAGCCTGTGACCTTCATTTACAATCCGCTTGTAAACCGATTCCTCTCCGGAAACATTGTTGCCGGTCACAAAAAATGTGGCCGGGATGTTTTCCTGTTTTAGAATTTCCAAGATGGCCAGGGTGTTTTTACTGGGGCCGTCGTCGAAGGTAAGGTATGCTGTGGGTCCACTGCCGCCGTAATGGTTCTCCTGGGGCTTTTGTTTTGTTTCTTGAGGTTGTTTTGCTTTAGGTTGCTGCTCTTCTTTAAATGACTCCTCTTCCTGGGGTTTTTCTTCTTTGTCAGGCAATTGATATGCGGCTAAATCCTTTTCCAGTTCATTAACCCGGTTTTTCAGAAAAGTGTTCTGTTCGCGCAGTGTGTGGTTATGACGATTGACCTTTCTTACTTCATCCTTTAGAGCAGAGAATTGCTTGTTGTAATGTATCATGCCTATACTGCCGCCGGCCAAAAGCAGGGCGACAATTACTGCAGCTGTTATCAGACGTGCTCTGTTTGACATATTGGCCCCTCCCTCGACAATCTCTTTACTCCCATAGTATGACAGGTTTGTTAGGAAGGGGTTAAGTGTTTCTTAGTACCGCTTAAAAATGTGTTAATTCTTCCTAATATAGAAAAAAAAAGAATCAGCTTTTGCTGATTCAGGGTTGGAGCAGGGCAAAGCCGCTTTTATTGTCAAGAACCCTTTTGCTGTCTACGCCCAGAATTTCACAGAGAACCACTTCACCTACCAGCCAGGTTTTTACTCCGGGCCTGAGGCAGCCGGTGGTGGTTTTGCCGGCCCTGCCCAAAGAAGCGTGGAGATGTAGCTGGGGGCGGCCGTCATCACCGGGGACCAGTACTCCGGTACCGGTGATTTCATGAGCGCCGTCCACCGGCAGCACCATTGGGCTTGGAGGCATCTCGTATGTGCGGCGAGGACCGGTGACTACCTCGCCGGAGCCAATACCACCGATTATGTTTACAAACCCCACTTTGATGTTGTTTTCTGCTGCGAAGTTCTCAATACAGCCGGGGACCACGTCACCCTCTTCCAGGCGTATGACAAAAACACGCCCGATTTTACCTTCCGTTGCTTTCATGAAAATCACCCCACTTTGTTTTACAATAGTTTTGTAGTATTCATTATCAGTTCAAAATTGCCGCCTAAAAAGGCTGCTGCTTTACGGCACATCATCATTCTGGTCAGAAATATTTCAAAATACTCCATCTTTGAAGAGATGGAGGTGTCCACCTTCAGATAGAGTGAAACACTTTTTTCTTTGCCGTCCACCGTCAGTGTGGATTCTTCCACGGCGTAGTTTACACGGTCATGGATGTCAAAGGTGACAAGTTCGGTGTTTCTAACACGGGTGCGGCGCACATCACTTTTGTCAGCCAGAATTAAGGCGGCTGCCAGGGCGTTAATGGGTTTACCGTTGCCTTCATCGTGATTGCCGATGGCTGCTGAAACCAGCGCAATTTCCGCCGGATCCATACCGATTCGGGTTAGGATATTAAAGGCCAGAATGGCTCCGGACTGGGCGTGTCCGTCTCTGTTGATGAGGTTGCCGATATCGTGCATATAGCCGGCGATTTTGCCCAACTCCGCTTCTCTTTCACTGAAGCCGAACTCCAAAAGAATTGTTCCCACCGTTTCCGCCACTTTATTGGCGTGGACAAAGGCATGCTCGGTAAAGCCCAGAGCGCTTAACAGGTCGTCTCCTTTTTGGATATAAGTGCGGAGTTCCGCATTGTTTTTTATTTCGGTGTAGCTGATCTTTTCCATCTATTTACCTCCTGCCGGATATTTTACCCTGTTCCAGTTTAACCAATCCTGGTATGGATAATCAAGGGATTTTAATACTTTGTGGTTCAAAGTAGGAATATTGAGAATGTTTGCAGAATAGTAATATTGAATTTGCTAACTATATTCATCTGCGGAAGGCGGTATCAATAATGGGACATTTAGTGGGAAAGGATGTTTATCGGAAGCTGGGCAGTAAAATGGATTCCATGCAGGTAAGGGTGCCGTGGAATGAAAAACTCTATGAAATCCTTAAAGAACTTTATACACCGGAAGAAGCAGAAGTATACTGTAAAATGCCTTATGCTTTATCAAGTCTGGATAAGATTGCCAGAGTCAGTGGTTTGGACACTGAGTTTCTGGAAAAAACACTGTATTCGCTGTGTTCTAAAGGATTGGTTATTGATATCTGGGTGAAAGGTAAATATCGTTATATGCCCTCACCCATGGTCATTGGCGTTTTCGAATTTACAATGATGAGAACGGGTGAAAACACCGATTCAAAGCATTGGGCCCGACTCTTTCATCAGTACCTAAGCGATGAGGATTTTATTGCCGCCAACTACAAAGACGGGCAGCGCATTTCACCGCTTCGGGCCCTGCCCTATGAATCGGCTCTGGGTGAACATGTGGAAATCCTGGATTATGAAAAAGCCACCGCCATTATTGAAAAAGCCGACAAGTTTGCCATTGGCCTTTGCTCCTGTCGGCATGAAAAAATGCATGTGGGAGAGAAGCAATGTGATGTGCCGCTGGAAATGTGTTCGTCCATGGGTAAGTCGGCAGATTACTTAATCCGGAATAATCTGGCCAGGGAGGTTTCCAAAGAAGACGCTTTGGAAAATTTAGCCCGGTCATTGCAATATGGCCTGGTTTTAAACGCCGATAATGTGCAGAAAAATGTTTCCTTTATCTGTCATTGCTGCAAATGCTGCTGTAACGCTTTGGCCGGAATCAGTCGCTTTGGCTATGCCAATGCTGTGGTTACCTCTTCTTTTATCGCTGCGGTTTTGGAGGGTTGTACAGGTTGCGGCAAGTGTGTACAGGCCTGTCCTGTTGACGCCATTGGGGTGACAGATAAGGAGGAGAAAAAAGCCCAAATCGATACTGAGTATTGCCTGGGTTGCGGGGTGTGTACTGTACAATGTCCCACTAAGGCCCTTGTCCTCAAGAAACGTAAGCAGAAAGTGCTGCATCCGGAAAACACCTTTGAAAGGGTCCTGTTGCAGTCTCTGGAACGGGATACGCTGCCGGATTTGCTGTTTGCGCACCCCGAGGGTATGACGCCCAAATTGATGAAGGGTATGCTTGGCGGATTTTTGCGCTTGCCAGGAATGAAAAGAGCACTGATGAGCGATGCTCTCCGCTCCAGGTTTCTAGACAGAATGAAAGCCATGTCCTGAAGTTGTCCCTAAATTATGAAAATTTGATTAACGCTTTTCTAAATCGCAGGAATTATCCTTTATATAACCGAAGTTCATGGCATAGAGAACCAGGAATATAAAGGAGGAGTTTATATGGAAAAAATTTTAGTAGCCACAGACGGATCGGAAACTGCAAACAAAGCTTTGGGATATGCGCTGCAGTTGGCGGAGGCCCTGAAGGCAGATATTACCGTCATATCCGTGGCGCAGGAAGTTCCTATGGCAATGAGTCATGAAGGGATAACCAATGCGGACATAGCCAGATTTAAGGATAACATGTTGGAAAACATGAAAAAAAGTGCTCAGGAAGCCCTAAACAAAGCGGAAAAGCTGTTTGAGCAAAAAGGTGTAGCCGTTAATACCAGACTGGAAGTTGGCGATCCGGCCAGGGTTATCACCGATGTGGCGGAGAAAGAAAGCTTTGACCAGGTGATAATCGGCAGCCGCGGGCTGGGCGGCATTAGAGGTATGGTGCTGGGTAGTGTAAGCAACAAGGTTGTAAACTCGGTAAAAACCAATGTGACGGTTATCAGGTAAAACAACAAATACAAAAATGAGGGGAAGATTTCCCATGAAAATACTGGTGGCCACCGATGGCTCTGATACATCCAGGAAGGCTTTGCAATATGTGAAGGAAATTGCCGCCCCCCTAAAAGCGGAAGTAACCGTTTTGTCAGTGGCTCAGGAACTGGCTCAGCTCCGTGCCCATGAAGCTTATGCAGAGGTGCATAGTTTTGATATCAATATTGCAGAGGCAATGAAAAAAATTGCCGAGAACGCTTTGGCAGAAGCTGAAAAAATGTTAGCCGGACTTTCTGTTACCACCAGGCTGGAAACAGGCGACCCGGCTGGTGTGATTTGCCGGATTGCCCAGGAGGGTGATTTCGACCAAGTCGTACTGGGCAGCAGGGGCTTAGGCGGTCTGAAAGGCATGTTTCTGGGCAGTGTAAGCAATAGAGTAGTTAATTGTTCACAAACCAATATTACCGTTGTAAAATAGCTAAAATAATGGAACTTTGCAGAAGTGCTATACACAAAAGCTTGCTCTGAGGGAACCGAACAGAGCAAGCTTTGTTGTTGCCCCGGTTGGGGCGAGGTAAAGCAGTGTATCATGCTACGGGCGTCTGACCAAAAGTTCTTCCGGAGGACCGCAAATCCTTTCCGTACAACCCACTATAAACAGCGAACCGCGAATTCCCCGGGGGACATCCCAGACGAAACGGACGGAGCGGCTTGGAGGAACCAATGTTCTTTCTCCGATGAGAAAAGATGGCCGGAAAATTTTTCTTCTGCTGGGGACAAAGAAGAAGTAAACCTGATTGACAGGTTCGGAGAACACCACCCGGATGAATGTTCTTGGTGCCAGGCTAACAAAACCGTTCATAACACGCAGCGGGTTACCCATGGAATCCAACAGTTCCACAAATAATACTTTTGGTCCTGCCGGGAGAAGTTTGTGAGCGGGCAAAACATCAACAACATCGGGAATACAGATTCTTTGCCGGATAAAAAGAGTGCCGGAGCGAGAGCTAATCTGAGGATTCGCCTGCAAGAGCTGCATCACGGAACAGTTAAACTTTCTGGCTATAGAGTAAAGAGTATCTCGCGGCCTGACCACGTACATGAAGCCGTCACAGGTCTGGGGAGGACTGGGGATAATGTCGGTTGTGGGGGCATATGTGGCACGACGGGAACCGGAAATGCCTTTTATCTTTTTGGGGGCCATGGCATCAACCTCCTTTATTTATCGTATATTAAATATTATATGGTCAGTCTAAATAAGGTGTGATATAAGTTGTTTTGCTGTATAATTGAAGAAAAGCATAAGGGGATAGCTAGATGAAAAAGCAGCGTGGCTTCAGTATATTTGTATTGCTTGCTATGCTTATATTTCTAAGCGGTTGTCCGGGGATTCCCTGGCCGCAGACTATGTCGGAAGAAGACACTGTAACCGGAGATCCGGAACCGGCAGATCCCATAGAGGATGTGCCTGCGGGCAGTGATTCGGAAAGGGTGCCATCCGAGGCGGGGGGTGGGCAAATTAGCTTGTACCATGATATAACGGCGGAAAACGTAGAAAAAATGAATGAGGAGAGATACATAAACGGCCAATCACCCCTTGTTCTCAACGAAGAATTATCCCAGGTGGCAAATTGGGTTGCTCAGCGCTACCTTGCAGCTGAAGGAGAAGTCACTACCGGGGAAATACAACAGAAACTGGAGCCGTATCCCCAATTGGCGGCTACCACTTTTACTCTTAATCAGGTTTCTGCCACAGGCGCAAATAATCAGCGTTTTGTAGAGTGGTTTGCCCAAAAAACTACAGATGATATTACCGAATCAGAAAATGTCCGCAATAACCTGCTAAATGCCCGGATGCGCAAGGTTGGAGTGGCTTGTGTTGGTAAAACGGTGGTTGAAGAGGGCACAGAGCAATATAAAATGGTTTTTGTCTGGCTCTTTATGCCGGAGTCGCCGCCTGCCGGCACCGTTTTCTCTGAGGGCATTGCCAAAGAAAATATTGCCCTTCTCAATACGGAGCGGGAAGGCCAGGGTTTAGGCGTGCTGCAGCCCCATGCAGAATTAGATGCACTGGCTCAGTTAAAAGCTAAAGATATTCTCCAGAATCTCCCCTATAATGAATTGGCCCATGATTCAGCGGAATTGGGTACGCCGCATGAGATGATTACAGCGCATATAAGCCCTGTTCCAGCATCAACGGCGGAAAACCTGTGGACCCAGTATGGCAGTTTTCACGCCGATTTTATGACGGATATTGCCCAAAAAGCTCATAGTGGCTTAATGAACTCCCCGGGGCACCGCAAAAATATGATGGAGCCGGCTTTTACCCATATAGGGGTAGGGGTGGCCGCCGCTGTGGTTGATGGAGAGGACGGCAAACTCTACAAGGTTGTGCTGGTTCAGTTGTTTATCAAAGAATAAAGCCCTGCTTCAAATTTTGAAGCAGGGCTTTTCCCTTAAGCAAGGTCGATTAAATCCCGGGTGAAGTCTATTAGAAAGTTTTTATGTTCATTATCATAATTTTCACGGCTGTTGAGCCGGATGACGGCTCCATCGGTAAATGTTACTGTTAAAACCTTGTCACCTTCGGCAGACTCGGTTAGTTCAGTTTTTTCAACGGCTGTCAGGTCATAAACGGTAATTTGGGAGGTTTTAGCATTATAGAGGTATCTGGCTGCGAACAGTTTGTTCTTGGTGCTGAGGATGTAGAGCTCTAATTCATTATTTTCGTCGTTAAAAAGATGCCTGACATAGCTGTTTTTAAAGTCATCCTCACGCAGCAGTTCCATTACTTTTTTTAACAGAATAAAAAGCAGGCGTGATTTTTCCCAGTTGGTCTGCTTGGCCAATCTGCGTAATTCTTCGTACGTCAATTTTTCCCACTCCTTTCTTTTGGCCCGAATTAAACCATTTCACTATCTATGCCAAACTTTACCATTATTTTTTTTTCCCTCGGGAGGTGAAAGACGCTTTCTTTTCATATATATGAAATAAGAAAAGGGCGAAACGGATTCAGTTAAAGGAGTGACTTTTTCTGAAAAAAACATACATTCTGGACACAAGTGTACTATTGCAATCACCGTACTCTTTACTGGCGTTTCAGGAAAATGAAGTGGTTTTACCCGAAGTGGTACTGGAGGAGCTGGATAATAAGAAAAAAGATGTAAACTATGAAATCCGTGCCAATGTGCGCTGGATTGCCCGCTTCCTTGATGAATTGCGTAAACAGGGCAGTCTGTATCAGGCAGTAGCGCTGCCTAACGGCGGGGAATTGAGAGTGGAAATGAACTGTCTGGAAGAAATTGAACTGCCCCAGTCCTGGGCCCAGTTTAAAACGGACAACAGGATTCTGGCGGTGGCCAGAGGTCTGCAAAAACACAACCGACCGGTGATAATTGTTACCAAAGATATTTTCCTGCGGATAAAAGCTGATGTGTTAGGTATTCAGGCTCAGGACTACCGTAATGAACAGGTTGAGTTTGATATAGATGAACAGTATACGGGGTGGGCCGAAGAAATTGTGCCGGATGGGTTGCTGGATGAACTGTATGCCAGTGGTAGTATTGCCTGGGATAAAAACATGCTTGTCAATAAATTTATTCTTTTAAAGTCTGATATTAATGAGCAGAAGACGGCGTTGGCCCGGTATGATCAGAGGCGTTTAAACCTGCTAAGGGATACAAAACCCGATTTTTATAATTTTAAGCTCAATTTATTGCAGAAGTTTGCCCGGGAGGCTTTGCGGGACGATAATATCCCCCTGGTTACCATCATGGGAGCCACCGGCAGCGGCAAAACACTTTTGGGTTTAGGAGTGGGGTTGGAAAAAACATTGGATGAGAGCGTTTACAGGCGTATGCTAATTTGCCGTCCGTCTGTGACCATGGGCGAGGACATTGGGTTTTTGCCCGGAGATGAAAAAGATAAAATTGCTCCTTATATGAGGCCCATCTATGATAATCTGGAACAGTTGATTCATTCACGGGCGGAACGGGAAGAACATGAAAAAGAACTGGACAGCAAAATCTCCTATTTGTTTATGAGCCGTAAAGTTGTGACCGAAGCCATTGCTTATTTGCAGGGCCGGTCCATCGTGGGCCAGTATATCCTCATCGATGAAGCACAGAACCTGACACCAAAACAAGCCAAAGGGATTATAACCCGTGCCGGGGAGGGGACAAAAATTGTCCTGGTCGGTGACCCGGAACAGATCAATAATCCGTTTTTAGATTCCCGCACCAATGGATTGTCCTGGGCGGTGGAAAAAATGAAGGGCAGTGCTTTGCATGCCCATATTACTCTGACCGAAACTAAGCGTTCTCCGCTGGCCATGGAGGCCGGAAAACTGATGAAATAAGTGGTTAACAGGAACCGTTTTTTGCCAGCAACTGTCTGCTAAAATATTCAATGATTTCCCGTCGACGGATGATGCCGATGAATACCCCTTCGTCATCCACCACAGGGATAAAGTTCTGAGTAATGGCAAGGTTTAGCAGATTATCTATTTTTGCTTCAATTCGTACAGGTTCGTTCTCAATGCGCAGTGGAACGTCTTTTAAAGAAATTTTCTCTGTATTTTCAAAGGTAAGGTCCGGTGTATTTTTCATTTTCCACAATAAATCACCTTCGGTAATGGTGCCCACATAGCGACCGTCCGGATCCACCAGAGGTACGGCAGTATAGCGGTGGTATTCCATCCGTTCAATGGCCTGACGCATTGTGCAGGTTACGGGGAGGAATACCACTTCTTTTTTTGGAATCAGAAAAAATGCGATATTAATGGAAATAACCCCTTTCCGGTTGATGTCATGTTTCCTAGCTAAGTCTATGCTAAAAATTCAATATTGTTCCCTAAATCCCTGCCGGCTAAAAAGTGGTTTTCTTAACACAAGGTTAAAACTGAAAAGTGCGACCATATTCTACATTGGTCAACATTTTTTACCTTTTTGGCAGGGAAATGCTTACATATTCGCGAACATTACTGATTATATTTGCAAATCTAAAGAAAAACCATTAAGGGGGAGGTCAACCTGTTTAGAAAAGCATTTATTCTCCTGTTTATATTGACAATAGTGGCCGCTATCACTGTATCTTGTGCACCGTCCGGTGAAGAGGCAAACAATCCTTTGGTGTTGGGAATGCAGGTAGATATAGAAACACTGAATCCAATCCTGACGGAATCCGCCAATGAAGCCGACGTGTTAAACGGTATTTTTTCTACCCTGATTAAGGTAAACGAGGAAATGGAGTTTGAACCCGATTTACTGGTTCAGCTGCCTGAGGTAAGCGAAGACGGGCTGGAATATCGCTTTGAGCTGCGTGACGATGTCCTCTTTCATGACGGCGAGAAACTTACCGCAGAAGATGTGTACTTTACATATCAAATGAAGATTGCCGAAAATAATGCGGTTCCTTCCCGGATGATGTGGGATAAAATTAAAGAATTTACGGTGACCGATCCGTACAGCTTTACCATTACCCTGTATGAACCCGATGTTACCTGGCTTGAATATTGGGCTTATGCCGATGCTTCCATTGTGCCAAAGCATCTGGTGGAAGAAGAGTTTCTGGCAAATGGCGAGGAACTGAGCAAAGGCGGTGATTTTTCCCGCAACCCCATAGGATCCGGCCCCTACGAGCTGGTGGAATGGGAGACAAGCGACTATATACTTTTGGCAGCTTTTGAGGATTACTACCGGGGTCAACCGGAAATCGGGCAGGTAGTATTTAAAATTATCCCCGATGCCAACACTTTGCTGGCACAGTTTGAAACCGGTGAGATTGATATTTATGACAGAGCGCAGCCCGGCCAATATGAAGCGCTGGTCTCCTTACAGGAAAATGGACAGGCCATCGAAGTATACCAATACCCCGGTTTTGTGTATATGCACGCCGACTTCAACCTGCGCCTGGCCAAGTTTCAGGATAAAGAGGTTCGGCAGGCACTAAACTATGCCTTTCCCCAGGAAGAGTTCATCGCAACTGTTCTGGGAGGTGTGGGGACTCCGGCGTACTCCGACACACCGCCAGTGAGTTGGGCCTATAATCCTGATATAAGACAGTATAGCTATAATCCGGATAAGGCTGAAGAGCTCCTGGAGGAGGCCGGTTGGGTCCGCGGTGATGACGGTGTGCGGGAAAAGAACGGTGAACGTCTGGCCTTTACCATCACCACCATAGCGGGAAATCCTGCCTATGCCAGTTACCAGGAAATTGCCAAGCAGGAATGGGAAGCCATTGGTGCAGAAGTGGAACTGGAAAGCTTCGACGGGCCCATGTTCGGTGATGCCCTTACCAGTATGAATTTTGATGTAATCGTTTTTGCCTGGTCCAGCGGATTTGATCCGGACAGTACACCTATCTGGCATTCCACTCAGATTCCCGACGAATACGGAACGGGCCAGAACTATGCAGGCTATAAAAATGACCGCGTAGATGAGTTGTTGGAAGCAGGGCTTAAAATTTCAGACCGGCAGGAACGGATTGAGATTTATCATGAAGTACAGGAAATCCTGGCTGAAGAGCTGCCCAGCCTATTTGTTTACTTTATGAACAGCGTGGTAGCAGTTCCTGATAATTTGGAAAACTTTAGACCTAATCCCACTCAGGCCAATAATACCTGGAACATGTATGAGTGGAAATGGAATTAAGCTGTAATAACTGAAGAAAGCGGGGGTAGCTTTCTGCCTCCGTTTTCTTTTGCACAAAATGCTTTTTACATGGGGAGGGTTAAAGCAACCATGAGAAATAAGATTGTTCGCAGAATAGCGATGTCAATTCTTTCTCTGTTAGTCATTTCTGCTTTAACCTTTTTTTTGATGGAACTGGCGCCGGGGACTCCCGTTTCCCGTTACGCCGATAATCCCAGAATCAGCAGGGCGGACAGAGAACGGATAGAAAAGAATATGGGGTTGGACCGTCCCGCACATATCCGTTATTTTATCTGGCTGCGCAACGCAGCTCAAGGTGATTTGGGCCTTTCGTATATGACGGGGCAGCCGGTTTCACAGGAAATAATGGCCCGTCTCCCTGCCACCCTGCGGCTGATGGGCGCTTCATTTCTGGTGGCCCTCATCATAGCCGTGCCGCTGGGCATATATTCGGCAACCCGCAGGCACTCCATTGTGGATTCGGTGCTGACCGCCGGTTCTTATTTGGGACTGTCTGTGCCCGCTTTCTGGTTTGGCCTGATTTTAATTTATATATTTGCCGTCTGGCTGCGCTGGCTGCCGGCGGGAGGACAGATGACACCTTGGTTTGACCCATCGGTATTTCCGCCCTTTACCCGCCCCTTTGCTCTCCTGTGGGAATACATCCGGCACATGATTATGCCGGTTTTTGTCCTCAGCCTTTCTCTGGTGGCAGGCTGGAGCCGCTATATACGTTCTTCCATGCTGGATGTCATTAATCAAAACTATATTCGTACCGCCCGGGCCAAAGGGGTGCCGGAGCGAAAAGTTCTCTACCGGCACGCCTTGCGCAATGCCTTGACGCCCCTTGTTACCCTGATGGGGATGGACTTGCCTGCTTTTTTTGCCGGGGCGGTAATAGTTGAGCAGATTTTTGCCTGGCCCGGGATGGGGCGCCTGTTTCTTAGTGCGGTAACCAACAATGATTACCAGGTTATGATGGGAATCACCATGATAACGGCTATCTTGGTGCTGGCGGGTAATCTGTTGGCCGACTTATTCTACACCAGACTTGATCCGCGGGTAAAATATGAAGGGTGATTAAAACATGACCGGTATGCCGTCCTTGCAAAATTCTCAACTTCATACACCGACAGGATATTCCGGTTCTTTTTGGCCTGCCTTTAGGGCCAACCGGCCGGCAGTTATCTCCGCAGTGCTGCTGTTGTTGATAACTTTTGCCGCAGCTTTGGCCCCGCTTCTGGCCACCCATGATCCGTACCTTATCCGGCTTTCCTCCGACGCCATCAAGCTTTCGCCTTCAGCTCAGCACCTGTTGGGAACGGACCATCTGGGCCGGGATCTGTGGAGCAGGATGTTATACGGAGCTCGGATTTCTCTTTTGGTGGGGTTTTTAACCATGCTGATTTCCGTGGCCGTTGGCACAGTGTATGGTGCCGCATCAGGGTATTACGGCGGCCGGTTGGATTTCTGGATGATGCGGCTGGTGGATATTCTGTTGTCACTGCCCACAATTTTGCTGGTGATGATTATGGCAGGCATTGTAAAACCAAACGTGTTTGGCATCGCCGCCATTATTGGACTGGCCAGCTGGATGCGGGTAGCCCGCCTGGTACGCGGCCAGTTTTTAAGCTTAAAAGAGCAGGGGTTTGTGGAAGCGGCCCGCGCTTTGGGGTATTCCGATTACCGGATAATTTTTGTGCACATCCTGCCTAATGTTTCCTCTGTTATTATTGTCAATGCCACCCTTTTAGTGGCCTATGCCATCCTTACCGAATCTGCTCTTAGTTTTCTGGGCCTTGGTTTGCAGGCTCCCATGTTCAGTTGGGGCAGCATGTTAAATGCGGCTCAGGATATTGTGCTGTTGCGTCAGGTGCCTTGGCTGGCTTTTTTTCCGGGGTTGGCTATCTTTGTTACCGTTCTTTGTTTCAATTTTTGTGGTGATGGTCTCCGAGATGCTCTGGAGCCAAAAACAATAACCTGTTCCACCAGAAATGCAGGAAAGCGGTGACTTCCATGTCTGTGCTTCTAAAGATACAAAACCTGAGAACGATAATTAATAGCCCGGCCGGTGTAGTTAGGGCGGTGGACGGAGTGGACTTGCAAATTGGCCGGGGAGAAATTGTGGCTGTGGTGGGGGAGTCGGGGTGCGGCAAAAGCACCATGGCCCTCAGCATTATGGGGCTTATTTCTTCACCTGACGCAGACGTGTGGGCAGATTGCCTGCAGCTGGACGGGACCGAACTGCAGACCCTATCTGCCGAAGAGAAACGACGACTGCGCGGCCGCCGCATTTCCATGGTTTTTCAGGAGCCCATGTCTTCACTGAACCCGGTCCTTACCGTGGGAGAACAGGTGGAAGAGGCTCTCCTGACACATCAACGGGCCGATAAAAAAACTGCCGGCAAAAAGACAATTGAACTTTTAGAGCGTGTCCGTATCCCGTCCGCCGCTGAGCGGTTGGGTGATTATCCGCACCAGTTAAGCGGCGGTATGCAGCAGCGTGTGATGCTGGCCATGGCTTTGGCCTGTGAGCCTGATTTATTAATAGCCGATGAGCCCACCACAGCTCTGGATGTTACTGTGCAGGCGCAGATTCTGCAGCTGCTTTGTGAGCTGCAAAATGAACTGGGAATGGCCGTACTGCTGATCACCCATGACCTGGGCATCGTGGCGGAGGTTGCCAATCGCGTAATGGTGATGTATGCCGGGAAGCTGGTGGAGGAAGCAAAGGTAGATTCCTTGTTTTCCCGGCCTTTGCACCCTTATACAAAAGGTTTGCTGGAGTCCCGGCCTGAACTGACGGGCGGGCAAAAAAGGCTGCATACCATTTCCGGCGCCGTAGCGGATATGTGGGACCTGCCGACAGGTTGCCGTTTTCACCCGCGCTGCCCGCAATGTATGGAACACTGCCAAAGCCAGGAACCGCAGGTTTTCGTCCGTGGTGACGCCACGGTACGCTGTTGGCTTTATGCCCAGGGAGTAGCGCCATGACCGTATTATTGGAAGTAAAAGAGTTGCAGAAGTATTTTTCTCCTCCCATGCTTCGTGCGGTGGATGGAGTGAGTTTTACGGTGCGCAAGGGGGAAACGCTGGGGATTGTGGGGGAATCAGGCTGTGGCAAGTCCACTTTGGGGCGGGTTATTCTGCGTCTGCTTGACCCCAGTGGCGGGCAAATCTTCTACAACGGAAAAAACATCACCGGGCTTAATTCCCGGCAGATGCTGCCGTACCGTAAAAAAATGCAGATAGTTTTTCAGGATCCCGCCGGTGCCTTAAATCCCAAGCTGACCATTGGCAGAGCATTGGGAGAGACTTTACGTGTGCACCGTCTGGCAGAGGGCAGAAAAGAGGTGGAGGAAAAGGTAGTGTCTCTGCTCTCTTTGGTTGGTATGGGCAGTGAGCATCTGGACCGCTATCCCCACCAATTTAGCGGCGGGCAGCGGCAGCGCATTGTGCTGGCCCGGGCATTGGCGGTGCAGCCGGAGTTAATGGTCTGTGATGAACCGGTTTCAGCCCTGGATGTGTCCATTCAGGCTCAGATTATGAATTTGCTGGCAGAGCTGCAGGAAACACTGGGGCTCTCGTACATCTTTATTGCCCATAATCTTAGTGTGGTTAAGCACATTAGTGACCGAATTGCCGTTATGTACCTGGGAAAGATTGTGGAGCTTGCCGACAAACAATCGTTATTCCAAAATCCCCGGCACCCGTATACCCAGGCGCTGCTGTCGGCGGTCCCTGTGGCCGACCCACAGTTGAGAAGGAAGCGGATTATTCTCTCCGGCGAAGTGCCCAGCCCTCTTAACCCTCCCTCCGGGTGCCGTTTCCGCACCCGCTGCCCCCACGCCTTCGACCGCTGTGCCCGGGAAGAACCAATCCTCCGTCAAACCGCTTCCAACCACCAAACAGCCTGCCACCTGGGGTCAGGTCCGACATAAGGGGAAGACGCGAGAAAGGCCGCAAAACTGCGGCCTTTCTTGTATGAGACTTTAAGAACCGTCCCGGGAGTCTCACCTGTCCTGGCAGAAGGGCTCCAGTCTTATTTATTGGGCGAAGAGGGCTTTATGGAGGAGGCGGGGAGGGAGGGAGCCGCAGGCCAGGATGTGGTCGTGCATGGTTTTTAGGGTTGTGCCCGGATGCTTTTGCTTATATTCGTCCACAATTTTCATAATCTCTAATTTCCCCATCAGGTATGACTGGGGCTGGGTGGGGGAGAGGGTGTAGCGGCGGATTTCCGCCAGGGCATTGGCCGGCTCCAGCTGACAGCGGGTGACCAAAAAGTCCACCGCTTCATCGATGCTCATGCCTTTGCAGTGCAGGCTTACATCCAGGATGATACGGGCGGCACGCCAGAGTTGGTCGTGGAGACGCCCCAGCTTCTGCACCGGTTCGGCAATAAAACCGGTTTGCTCCATCAGTTCTTCGCAATAGAACGCCCAGCCTTCTATGAACAGGGTGGAGAGGTGAAGTCCCAGTTTGCGTGCGGTGGTGCCGTTTTTTACTGCGGTGACCAGCTGCAGGTGATGACCGGGGTATGCTTCGTGCAGTGCCGTTACCGGCAGTTTGGCATAATGCTGGCCTTTAAGTTTTCCTTTTGCCACTTCCGGGGAGTCATCGGGATTAGGCGGTGTGGTCATGTATACACCGGTGAGTGATTTGTCGTAAATGCCGGGGGGAATGTAGGCGGCAAAGGGAATGAGGGGGCGCAAAAACAACGGGGTTTCAATGATATCCAGCTGTTCCCCCTCAGGAATGGTGGCAATATTATTTTCCATAACAAAGCTGCGTGCCGCTTCCATTGCCTGCCGGACCGCATCTAAGAGCCCATCTGCGGTGGGATGGTTGTTTTTTGCATCTTCAATGATTTCTTCCACCGTCTTATGCGGGTCAATTTGCTGTGCCAGTGTCTCCATCTGTGTCTTTGTTTCCTCAAAAAGCTTCCAGCCGGTGGCCAGCAGTTCTTCACTGTCATAGTCCACCATGTGATTTTCTTTCAGCAGTTGGTCAAAAAGCGGGGTCTGTACCGCAAAATCTCCGGCTGCCTGAGGAAGTACAACTTCACTTAACCAGCGGGCAAAATCATCCATGGCTGCGGCAGTTTCCCTGCCCGCTTCTTTTAACCTTTCTGCCGCTTCCGGAGAGTCTGCCATGGCCGGCAGCATCTGCAAAAAGAGTCCGGGACCCATCCGGGCTTGTTCCAGGGCCACCTCGGCCCAGACCCGGGGCACGGAGTCGGGTTCCAGATTGTTTTTTGCTTCCTTCAATACCGCGGGGGCTGCGGCAATCCTGGCGGCCAGGCTCTCCTGGCGCTGCTGCCAGGGGGCAAAATCTTTGAGGATCAGGGAGAACACCCCATTTAGAATTTCGCTAAGATAGTAACCCGGGTTGCGACGATGGTGTGACATTTCATTATGGTTGCGCAGCATACTTTTTATTAGCTGTACCACCAGGGTATGGTCTACCTGCCCGTCATTGGTGTAGTTGGCGCTTTGGCAGGCCTGAAATTCCTGCAGAAATTTTTCCAGCCCCGCTGCTTCGGCTTCTATAGCCTCCAGCCTGCAGTCGGCCAACTTATGATCCCAGGTATGTATCCCCATATTGGTGGCACTGGTGGGGGAGCGTTCTGCATGCCACATAACGAATGTTTCCACATGCTGCTGAAAATTTGTTTCATTCATTGATTTCACCTCTTGGAAAGTATTGATTCATGGCCCATATTATATCATACTGAATATGGGAAGATATTATTGAAGTCTTATCCGGTTTGTGACATGAGGGGTGAGGTGAGAAGATGGAAAAAGTGTTGGCCATTAATCCCGGTTCCACATCCACAAAAATAGGTTTGTTTGACGGGGAGCATTGTGTACTCCAGGAGGCAATCCGCCACCCGCGGGAGGAACTGGAGAGTTTTTCTGCGGTGATGGATCAGGTTGAATACCGTTGTGGGGCCATTACATATTTTTTAAAAGAGCACGGCGTGGCACTGGAGTCATTGGCAGCCATTGTGGTGCGCGGCGGTTTGTTGCGCCCTGTTTCCGGCGGGGTGTGGCTGGTTGATGAACAGATGAGGGATGACCTGCTGCGATGCCGTTTCGGTGCGCATGCCTCCAATCTGGGAGCGGTGATGGCATTTCCCTGGGGACAAAAGCTGGGCATTCCGGTGTATACCGTGGATCCGGTGACTGTGGATGAATTTGCCCCTTTGGCGCGCTACTCCGGGTTAAAGGAAATCCGGCGCCAAAGCATGTCCCATGCTTTAAATACCAAAGCTGTGGCCCGCAGGTGTGCCGGGAGACTGGGAAAAGGCTACGGGGATGTGAACCTGGTGATTGCCCATCTGGGCAGCGGCATTTCAGTTTCTGCCCACCAGCGCGGCAGAATGATTGATGTGAACAATGCCAACAACGAAGGCCCTTTTTCGCTGGAGCGCACCGGCACACTGCCTGCGCTGGCCCTGATTGATATGTGTTTTAACGGTGAGAAATCCAGGGAAGAAATGCGGGAGCTGGTCACTGCAAAGGGCGGAATATATTCCTATCTGCAGACAAAAGATTTTAAGGAAGTTACAGAACGTGCTGCAGCCGGTGACAGCGAAGCCAGGGAAGTTATGGAGGCCATGGCTTATCAGGTGGGTAAGGAAATCGGTGCCATGGCAGCAGTTTTACATGGCGATGTAGATGCGGTGGCACTGACCGGAGGAATGGCATATTCTGAGATCCTTGTGAAGATGATTGAAGCACGGGTGGGCTTTCTGGGCCGGGTGGAGGTTTTTGCCGGTGAGGAGGAGCTTACTGCGTTGGCAGAGGGTGCGCTGCGTGCTTTGCGGGGCGAAGAGAAACCCCGGATTTATGGGCGAGATTGAAGCGGGAGGCGATGAAATTGAGTTTTGAAAATTATCATCAGGTGATTGCCGCTTTACAGGATTATGATAAATGCCGCATGTGTATTGCCGGTGCTGCCGATGATACGGTGCTGCAGGCCGTGCGGGAAGCAAAAAAAGCCGATTTGGTGGATTTTGTGCTGGTGGGGGATGAAGAGCGGATCTGGCGTCTGGCTATGACCGCCAGCCTTAACCTGCAGGGAATGGAAATTATAAATATTAAAGACCCGGTGGAAGCGGCGGCCCATGCTGTGGAGCTAACTTCAAAAGGCAAGGCCGATATTCTGATGAAAGGCATGGTAAACAGTGCAGATTTTCTGCGTGCTGTATTAAGCCCGGAAGGGGGCCTGCGCACAGACAGGATTCTCTCTCATCTGGCGGTTTATGAGATTCCCGGCTATTACCGGTTAATTTATATGTCCGACGGTGGACTAAATGTGGAGCCTGATTTAGGGCAAAAGCAGGCCATTTTGGAAAACGCCGTAGAGTTCTTGCAGGCCCTGGGGTTGGAAAAACCCCGGGCCGCCATTCTCACCGCCAATGAAAAGGTTAACCCCAAGGTCCAGTCCACCGTGGATGCCTGGGAGCTAAAGCAAAAGGCGGCGGCAGGGGAAATTCACGGCGTGGTGGTGGACGGTCCCATGGCACTGGATGTGGCCATTAGTCAGGATGCAGCTGTTCATAAAGGGTTGGAAAGCCCGGTGGCCGGCCGTGCAGACTTGTTGATTGTGCCAAACATCGAAGCCGGCAATTTGCTGGGCAAAGCCATTATTTATTTTGCTTCCGGCAAGATGGCGGGCTTGGTGCTGGGGGCAAAAAAGCCGGTGATCCTAACTTCCCGTAACGAACCCTCCTCCGGTAAGATGGCCTCCATTGCGCTGGCGGCTTACTCCATTGTCCGCAACCGATAAGCAATTAATAATTCGTTTATTTTCCCCCCTAGGCATTGTGGTAGAATGAATTTAACTCAAGCACAAGAAGGGGGCAAAAGCATGGAGAAGTGGGTTTGCACATATTGTGGTTATATTTATGATCCTGCAGCAGGGGACCCGGATAATGATGTCGCACCTGGTACAGCCTTTGAGGCTCTGCCGGATGACTGGAGATGTCCGGATTGCGGAGCTGAAAAAGAGGACTTTGAAAAGTATGCCGGTTGATCGTTGCAAGAAATTACCCGCTTTGTGGCGGGTAATTTTTTTCCATACTGTTTCTTGTCACATTTTCACCGCTATGGTATGATATCCTTCAAGGGATAAATTTCACGATTATTTGTTGTGGCCACGCATGTGGTCATTTTGTTTCCGTAATGGGAGGTTTTTATGAAACTGCTTAATTGGCGTACATACTTTATACTGGCTTTATTGGTTGTTTCGGCTCTGGTATATTATATCCATTATCTGATATTTCGGGATGTTCACCATATTTTTCTCTACCTCATTGGTGATATAGCTTTTGTTTTTATTCAGGTTCTGCTGGTTACATTAATTTTACAGAAGCTTTTGGAAGAGCGGGAGAAAAATGCGCTGCTGAAGAAACTCAATATGGTAATTGGGGCGTTTTTCAGTGAGGCGGGGACAAGCATTCTGCAGATGCTTTCTTCCTTTGATCGGGGGGCGTGCCAGATAACAGATCAGCTGCTCCTTGATGATACGTGGACTGACGCTGATTTTGACCGGGTTTGCCGGCAGTTAAACAGTGCAACATATCAGTTTCACTGTACCCGTAAAGAACTGGAGGAGCTGCGCAGCTTTTTGCTAAAGAAACGGGACTTTCTCCTACGCCTTTTGGAAAATCCCAATCTGTTGGAGCACGATGAATTTACCGAGCTGCTTTGGGCTGTGTTTCATTTGACGGAGGAATTGGCAGCCCGCGGTGATCTAGCGTCCGTGCCGGAGTCAGATTTTGAACATTTAATGGGTGATGTTAACCGGGTGTACTCAGCTTTAACCCGGCAATGGCTTTCGTATATGGAACATTTGCGTTCCGATTATCCGTTTTTATTTTCCTTTGCCATGCGGACCAATCCGTTTAATCCGGACGCATCGGTGGAAGTTACAAAATAACAAAGGAGGGCAGAAAAAAAGATGCAGAGACCAGAGACGCCAGGCGGCAGCAGAATTATTGTCAGTGTGCTGGGCCATGATAAGGTGGGTATTATTGCAGCGGTGGCCAATATTTTATCGGAAAGCAACATTAATATACTGGATATCAGCCAGACAATCATGCAGGGGTTTTTCTCCATGATTCTCATTGCGGATATGGAAAACAGTAAGATCGATTTGGCCACATTAAAGGAGTTGCTGGCCAATAAAGGTGAAGAGCTGGGGTTGCGTATCGATGCCCAGCACGAAGATATCTTCCGTTATATGCACCGAATCTAGCTTGCCGGGAAGAAGGGATACTGTTTATGTTAACAATCCAGGAAATTGTTGAAACGATAGAGATGGTTCAGAAAGAGCATCTGGACATCAGAACAATCACCATGGGTATCAGCCTGCGTGATTGCAGCCATCCGGATGTTAAAGTGGCGTGTAAGAAGATTTATGACAAAATTACCCGGTTGGCCAGTGACCTGGTACCGGTGGGGGAACAGCTGGAGAGGGAATTTGGCATTCCCATAGTAAATAAGCGCATTTCTGTCACTCCCATGGCCATGGTGGCTGAATCTACCGATACCGACAGTTATGTGGATTTTGCCCGGACACTGGATCGCGCCGCAGAAGCGGTGGGAGTAAATTTCATTGGCGGGTTTTCAGCACTGGTACATAAAGGCTTAACCGTTGGCGACAGCAAACTGTTGGATGCCATCCCGCAGGCTTTGGCGGAAACGGAGCGGGTTTGTGCCTCGGTTAATGTGGCCAGCACCAAAAGCGGTATTAATATGGATGCGGTCTATCGTATGGGCAGCATCATAAAAGAGGCGGCAGAGCTTACCGCAGACCGGGATGGCCTGGGCTGCGCCAAGTTGGTGGTATTTGCCAACGTGCCGGAAGACAATCCTTTTATGGCCGGAGCATTTCATGGTGTAGGGGAGCCTGAAAGTGTAATTAACACCGGCGTCAGCGGTCCCGGCGTGGTTAAACGGGCAGTGGAAAAAGTGCAGGGCACCGATTTTGGCACCCTCTCCGAAACAGTGAAAAAGACCTCTTTTAAGATTACCCGCATGGGGGAGTTGGTGGGACGTGCGGCAGCTGAGCGTTTAGGTGTGCCCTTTGGCATTGTGGATGTATCCCTGGCGCCTACTCCGGCGGTGGGCGACAGTGTGGCCGAAATACTGGAAGCCATGGGGTTGGAGCGTTGCGGTACCCATGGTACCACTGCGGCACTGGCACTTCTTAATGATGCCGTAAAAAAAGGGGGAGCCATGGCTTCGTCTTATGTGGGCGGTTTGTCAGGTGCCTTTATTCCCGTCAGTGAAGACGCCGGCATGATCCGTGCGGTGGAAGACGGAGCTTTGAGTGTGGATAAGCTGGAGGCTATGACCTGTGTATGTTCTGTGGGCTTGGATATGATTGCGGTCCCCGGCAGCACCACTGCGGAAACCATTGCCGCAATCATTGCCGATGAAGCAGCCATCGGTATGATTAACCAGAAAACTACTGCGGTGAGGATTATCCCTGCTCCCGGTAAAGACGTGGGCGATTCGGTGGAGTTTGGCGGCTTGCTGGGCCGTGCACCGATAATGGCGGTAAATTCGTTTTCTTCCAGCGATTTTGTCCGGCGCGGTGGTCGAATTCCTGCCCCAATTCATAGTTTGCGTAACTAACCCCCGACTAACGGGGGTTTATTGTCTACAGCAGTATGGGAGCGATATGTATGCCAAATAAGTTTTATGTCGGCGGCAGGATTATTAAAACAGCACTTGCCGTTGGTCTTTCCATTTTCATAGTGCAAAGTCTGGGTTTTGAACGGGTAACCCTGGCTGCTATTGTGGCCATGGTTACCACACAACGGACTTTTTACAGATCCATTGTCAGAAGTGCAGCCAGATTGGGCAGTGTTTTACTGGGTGCGGTGCTGGGCACCCTGTTTGGCTTGATGCTGGGCAATTCACCTTTGGCCTTTGGCGTGGTCACCATATTCGTGATTCTTAGCTGCCTGCGCCTTAACTGGCAGGATAATATCTTAATTACTGCGGTGGTAGCCATCGGGATTATGTCCAGCGAAGCGGCCAGCCTGCCCATGTACTCTGTGGAGCAATTCTTAAGTGCTTTAATCGGTGCCGTGGTTGCGCTTGGCATAAACTTTCTGTTTGCCCCCCATCATCAGGATGATGTGAAAACAAAGTTGCAGGAAATAGAATTGTCTTTATCGGTGATGATGAACGATGTGGCCCGGGAAATGCTCAATACCGGGAAGGCCGCTGAGGATTTTGAACTGCGGGCCGCAGATATCAAGCGGGAGATAAAAGTAGGGCTGGAGTTATCCAAACTGTTTCAGGAAGAGCAGAAATTCTCTCTCACCAAGGAGACCCAGGCCGACCGCTACCGCGACGCCCTGCGTAAATTCTCCTCACAGGCGGAACGGTTGGTGGAGATGCATAACCTGGCAATCCGAATGGAGGATGATGTGCCCCAGGCCCGGCCCATTGCGCGCCTGTTGCGTTTATTGCGCCGTGTCCAGATCCGTCGGCTTACCGGCAGGCCTACCCATAAAGATTTGCTGGATACTTTAATTATTAATCTTGAAGCAGATTTCAAAGAGATGGAGCTACCTAAAACCCGTGCTGAATTTATCAGTCGCTCTTCGCTTGTCCACCTGTTTAAAGAAATCAAAAAATATTACAGAAGAACCGGGGAATTGCCTCCGGTGTTGCAGGAAGAAGCCAATATAAAGCGCAAATTAAAGAAATTAAAAGAACGTGGCAGGGAAAGACAAAAATAAAGCGAAAACATACAGTATCCAATATCTTACTGTCAGGAGTGCAATTATTGAAAAAGCGGATCAATCCTTATGCGCTGCGAATAACTGCATATTATGTCCTTATTGCGGGGCTGTGGATTTTTTTCTCCGACCGCCTGCTGGCCTTGATGGTGGTGGATCCGGACTTGCAAAACGACTTGCAAACATATAAAGGCTTGTTTTTTGTATCCCTGACAGGATTGCTGCTTTTTTGGGAGTTATCCCGTTCCCTTAACATCCGGCTGCACAATGAACAGCAGCTTTTATCATCAAATAATAAATTAAGTGCTCTGATTGAAGCCTCACCATTGGCCATCATTACTCTGGACAAAGATGGCCGGGTAATGAGCTGGAATCCAGCGGCGGAAACTATGTTTGGCTGGAAGGAACATGAAGTACTGGGCCATCTTAATCCCATAGTGCCGGAAGACAAAGTGCTGGAGTTTCGCCAGCTGCAGGCTCAGGTTAAAAAGGGCGGCTCCGTCTCAGGAGCAGAGGTAAGGCGTCAGCGTAAAGACGGTTCATTATGCGAAGTGAGTTTATCCACTGCAGCGGTTCACAATGAGCAGGGGGAAGTGACAGGTTTTGTCTCATTTATTGCCGATATTACAGAACAAAAGCAAAAGGAAGAACAGTTAAGGTTTCTCAGTCTGCACGATGCCCTTACCGGCATTTACAACCGCACTTACTTTGAGCAGGAAATGCGGCGCCTGGAGTCGGGACGTTTTCCCCGGGTAGGTATGATTGTTTGCGATTTAGATGGGCTAAAACTCTACAATGACAGCCTGGGGCACGATGTGGGTGATAGCCTTCTGCAGGCAGCGGCTCAGATCATTAAGTCCTGCTTCCGGGAAAGTGACGTGGTGGCCCGGATTGGCGGTGATGAATTTGCTGTGCTTTTGCCGGATACAGACCTTAATGCGGTGGAAAATGCCTGTGAGAGGATCGGTAAAGGTATAGCCCGTTACAATGAAGAGAACGGAAAGCTGTATCTGAGCATGTCCATCGGTTTTGCCGTCAGTGAGGAACCGGTAAAGATAGCCGAACTGTTTAAGGAAGCGGACAATAATATGTATGCTGAAAAACTGCGTCGGAATGAAAATGTTCGCAATGCCACGACTCATATCTTATTAAAAGCTCTTACCACAAGAGATTTTATCGGGGACGGACATGGAGAGCGTATGGAAGATATGGTGACGGACTTTGCGCAGTCGGTAAAGATTCCCGAAAGCCGCTTAGATGATATTCGCATGTTTGCCAGGTACCATGATATCGGCAAGGTGGGTATCTCCGAGAGTCTTTTGATGAAGCCTGAAATTCTGGGTGGAGGCGAACTGGAAGAAGTCCGTCGGCATTCAGAAATCGGCCATCGTATTGCTTTGTCTGCTCCGGATATTGCCCATTTGGCCGAATGGATATTAAAGCATCATGAATGGTGGGACGGCAGCGGCTATCCTCTGGGTCTGAAGGGAAAGGATATACCGCTGGAATGTCGGCTTTTGGCCATTGTGGACGCCTATGATGCCTTAACCAGCAAGCGGCCGTACCGTCAGCCCCTGTCTTCCGAAGAAGCTTTTCGTGAACTGCGTGACTTTGCCGGCCGGCAGTTTGACCCTAAACTGGTGGAAGCCTTTATTGAAATGATGCAAGCACGTGACTGTAAGAAAGTACCAATAGAAATCTAGAGGAGTTCATTCCCCCGGCGTTGAATTAAGCGGAAAAGCAAGAGGGGGGATAGAATTGTTCTATCTGGAGTTTGTACAAAGTGACGGTGGCGAGGAGAACAGCCACTGCCAGCTACACAATACTTACACCGGCGTAAAAGAAACGCTGGCACAAACGGAATGGATCCGGTTTGTGGTAACTCAACTGACAGATTAATTTAATAAATTTCCCACAATACATTTAAGCAGGGGGCGCCCCTGCTTTTTTTATACCGGAAACTATAACGCTTCGCAGTTTGCGAAGCTGCTAAGGAAACCGGTATCAAAAGCACGCGTTGAGGAAACTGAAATAAGCGTGCTTTTTTATTCCAATCTTCGGCAAAGCGTGAAATATGAAGTTATTGATAGGTTTACTATGCTATCTTGCTGTAATCACCACTGATTGCTGTTCTCAGTGTTTGCCCATGTTATAGATTAGCAATATAATGAAAACAAGAATCAGATGAAAATGATTATCAATGAAAGCAGTAAGCAAGAATCCTAGCTTCAAAATACTTAGAAACAGCTGTACACAGGGGGGAATAAAAAATAATGAAAAAGTTTTCCGTTATACTTACAGGTATTTTATTGGCAGTCAGTATATTGGCATTTTCCGGATGTGGCTCCGCTGAGGAGCAATTGGTGGTCTACTCCGGTCGCAACGAAAGATTTGTTCAGGAACTTCTGGACAAGTTTACTGAAGAAACCGGCATTCAGGTTGTGGCCCTGCACGGCGCAAACGCGCTGCAGATTGTAGAGGAAAGAGGAAATGTCCAGGCCGATGTTTTTATCTCCAATGATCTGGGCGCTTTGGGGTACCTGGATCAGCAGGGTTTGCTGCAAGGATCGGAACCTGAGGGGATAGATACCATACCTGCCGGCTTTCGTGCCGATAATAATGCGTATTTTGCAATTTCGGTCAGGGCTCGCGGCTTTATTTACAACAAGGACATGATCACCGAAGAAGAAATGCCCAAAAGCATTGAAGATTTATTCGATCCCAAGTGGGCTGGAGTGGAAAACGGTTATGCCATTACCCGTGGCGGCAACAGTGGTATGATCGGGCACGTTTCCGCCCTCCGGTACCAGTGGGGTGATGAGAAGACTGCTGATTGGATTGCGGCAATCCGGGAAAATGCCGGAGGTATTTTTGAGGGTCACGGAGATATCCGCAGAGCGGTTGGTGCCGGTGAACATGCTTTTGGCCTGGTTAATAACTATTACTTCCACCAGCAGCTATTGGAGCCCACCAACAATAACGTAGGCTTTATTTATATCGACCAGGGTGAAAATGAAATGGGAGCGGTGGCTAATGCCGCCGGAGTAGGTTTGGTTAACAACGGACCTAATCAGGAAAATGCTCTGATTTTCCTGGAGTGGCTGCTTGAGCCGGAAAATCAGGCGGCTTTTGTGGGAGAATCCCTGGAACTTTTGATAAACTCAGAATACGGTGCCCAGTATCCCCCGGAAGTAGAACCCTATATCGTAGACTTCAATGATTTAAAAATGCAGGATATGCCGGTTAAGGAGTTAGGAAACTACTTCGAAGATACCAGAGCGCTCATTGAAACTTCCGGGTTGGACCTTGACTTACGATAATGCAGGCAACTAGGAGATGGCAGTAATGACTAACAATACTAATTCACAATTAAATACCAAACAAAATGCAGAGGTTGGGGAGCAAAGTTCCCCAACCCTTCTCCATTTCATAAAAAGGAAATGGCTGAGTATCTGGAAGGGGAATCCGCCGGGGCCGGCGCTGCTTATATTTGGTTTGTGCGTGGCGCTAATCATGTTAATTCCCATTGTCTATGTGGTTTGGCAATCGGTTTTTGCCGGAACCCAGCGTTGGTTGCGCCTCTTGGATGAGCGCATTCCCCAACTGATGTGGAACACCTTATCCCTGACGGTGGCTGTCACCTTTTCTGCGGTAATCATAGGCATCTCCAGTGCCTGGATTGTGGTCCGCACCAACCTGCCGGGGAGAAGAGTATGGCGCTGGTTGTTGGCACTACCCCTGGTTATACCTCCCTATGTGGGGGCGGTAACATATATTATCGTTTTGGGCCGCAGTGGTTGGGCTAGAGACATCTGGCAAAACACTTCCTGGCTGGTAAATCTCTTTGGCGATTATCCTCTGGATATTTTCTCTTTCTGGGGCGTCTTTTTTGTGCTGACCATGTTTACCTATCCCTATGTATTTTTAATTGCCGGCGCATCCCTGCGTAAAATGAACCGTAACTATGAGGATGCGGCCCGTGCTCTGGGGTTGTCCACTTCTGAAATTTTCCGGAAGGTTAATCTGCCCCTTTTAAGGCCGGCCATCGGTGCAGGTGCTATTTTGGTAGCCCTTTATGTGTTGTCCGACTTTGGTGCGGTTTCCATGCTGCGCTACGTTACCTTCACCGCAGCCATCTATGTTCAGAGACAAGGGATGGATACCGCTTCGGCAGCGGTCTTGAGTCTGGTGCTGATCCTGGTTACGGTGGTTATCCTTTGGCTGGAATCAGGAACAACAAAGAAAAACAAGTATTATCAAACATCCAACAGTTACCGGGAGCCTGCTATTTTGGAACTGGGTAAATGGAAGCCCTATGCACTGGGTTTTGTCAGCATTATCTTTGTGATTTCAGTGCTGCTGCCCATTAGCGTGCTTATTTACTGGTCCAACATCGGCATTCGTGCGGGAGCACTTGACGGCAGATTCCTTGGTTTTGTGCTAAACAGTCTCCAGGTTTCAGGTATTGCCGCTGCAATCTGTATACTTTTTGCCATGCCGGTGGTTTATCTGAAATCACGGTACCCTTCACTGATTTCCGGTTTAATTGACCGCTTTAGCTATGCCGGGTATGCTCTGCCCGGAGTAATCGTTGCCCTGGGCTTTATTTTCATCTTCAACAATCATATTCCCGTGCTTTACCGCACCATCTATATGCTGGCGCTGGCTTTTGTGGTTCGCTTTTTGCCTCAGGCTATGCAGTCCGGGGAAGCCTCTTTAAGCCTTGTTTCCCCCCGCATTGATGAGGCGGCGCGAAGCCTGGGGTATCCTCCCTGGAAGGTAATGCTGAAAGTGATTCTCCCTAACATGCTGCCGGGAGTATTGGCGGGCGGTGCGCTGGTTTTTGTCAGCTCCCTAAAAGAACTGCCTGTGAGCCTGATGCTTAGGCCGGCAGGATTTGATACCCTGGCGGTACGGATTTACTTTGAAGCTCAAGATGGTATTTATCACTTGGCGGCACCTGCGGCTTTGCTGATTATTCTCGTCTCAATTATCCCTCTGCGCTATATGCTGAGCAAATATTAAAGGTGGTAACGACAATGTATGATATAGAGTTAAAAGGAATAACAAAAACTTATGCCGGTTCCTCCGAGGCCGCTGTTAAGAACCTCACCCTGAGTTTAGAAAGAGGCTCAATTGTTACCCTGCTTGGCCCCAGCGGCTGCGGCAAGTCAACAACTCTGCGTTTAATAGCCGGTTTTGAACAGGCGGAGGAAGGAAAAATAGTACTGGCCGGAAAGACTGTAAGTGATGGGGGCTGCTGGACTCCTCCTGAGAAGAGGGGAGTAGGGATGGTTTTCCAGGACTATGCGCTGTTTCCCCACCTTACTGTTTTTGAGAATGTGGGTTTTGGTTATAAAGAAAAGGACCGCAACGAGAGAATTAAAGAAGTGCTGGAACTGGTCAGCCTGCAGGGGTTTGAAAAACGCTACCCCAACGAGTTGTCCGGCGGCCAGCAGCAAAGGGTTGCCCTGGCCCGGGCCCTGACCCGCAGGCCCGTTGTGGTGCTCTTAGACGAGCCCTTCAGTAACCTGGATGCGGACCTGCGGGTGCAGATGCGTATGGATGTGCGACGCATTATTAAGGAAGCGGGAGCCACCGCAGTGTTTGTTTCCCACGACCAAAAGGATGCACTGGCCATTTCCGACCGGGTGGTGGTGATGAAGGACGGCGAGATTCAGCAGGACGGTACACCCAGGGAAATTTATCAGTTTCCCGAAAATGTCTTTGTGGCCACCTTTGTGGGCCAGACAAACATTATGGAAGGGGTTATCGGTAAAGACGGCCACTCTGTGGATACTCCGCTGGGCAACATCCCCTGCCGCCATACCCACGACCTGACGCCGGGAACTGAGGTGCACATCTCGGTTCGTGCCGAGAGCCTGGAAATGTGTAAAGACGGCCCGCTGGAGGGACGGGTGATGAACACCGTTTATACCGGCAGCACCATTGACTCCTATATTGAAGTACTACTGCCGGACGGTAAAACGTATAATTTATTGGTGCACTTTCATCCAGAAATAAAAATTAAAGCAGGGGACACGGCCCGGTTTAAAGTCCTCCCGGACTTTGTGGCTGTAATCCGGCACTAACAAACATTAACAACAGGTATTCGCGCACCATTGCGCGAATACTTTTTATATAAATTAGTATATATCAATTGATATACCGGGTTCGTGTTAGTAAAGAAAAAAACAAATATCTATGAACAATATGAACAAAAACTTGTCCGATATTTTTATTTAGTTTAATATTAATAGTATAAATTTTGTGACAATTTAGATTTTACCACCGGAGTCCGGTGAGAACAAGAGAAAGGAGGGAGACACCCGGAATTAGCTTAGATAAGCCAGTTAAACTCAAACAAAACTGAGGAGGGGTTTTTTGAAGATGAGAAAAAAATCATTATGGATGTTACTTGTTGTAGCGATGTTGGTTTTTGCAGTGGCATTGGTTGGTTGTGGTGATAATAACAATAATGATAACAATAACAACAATACCGGTGAGCCCGGTGCGGATTATCCCACATCCCTTCGTGACCTGGAAGGCATGAGAGTAGGTAGCGGTCCTGCCGCCGGAACAATCGGAACTTTCGGTCCCCGTTTCTTTGAAGTATTGGGTATCGACGCAAGTATCGAGCATGGTGGTATCGGTGACCTGGTTGAAGCCCAGGCGGACGGCCTGCTTGAAGCTAATGGTTTTGCAGCCGGTATCCCGGTATCTGCTTTCCGTGAGTACGAAGTGACCCAGGGAGCAGATAACGTTGTCTTTATCGGACTGGATGGTGCAGACCGCGATGCCATTCTGGAAGAGTGGCCTTTCTTTGCCAGAGCTGTAATTCCCGCCGACACTTATGATGCGCTGGATGCAGATTTGGAAACTGTTGGCGTTTGGAACGTAGCCATCAGTCATAAGACTCTGGATGCGGACATCGTATACGATATGGTTAAGGCTGTTATGGAAAACAATGATGCAATGCTGGATGCCCACGCAGCAGCTATTGAAACAGTGCCTGAAAACATCGAGCATATGAGTATTATTCCCCTGCATCCAGGTGCGATCCGTTACTTTGAAGAAGAAGGCTTCACCATTCCCGATGAGCTGAGACCTGATGACTCAGACGTAGAATACGTTTCTCCCTCTACTTTGACCATTGGTACTGCCTCAGTTGGCGGCACTTACTACCTGTATGGTCAGGGCTGGGCTAACGTTGCTCAGAGTGCTCTTGGTTTCGGTGTATCAGTAGAACAGACCGACGGTCCGAACCACAACCTGATGAACATTCAAGACGGCGACTTCATGTTGGGTATGACCACCATGGGCCCCGCCTATGAAGCATGGTATGGCCTGGAAGCATGGACCGGTGGCATTGAGCATACTGACGTTCGTTCCCTGTTCCCCATGTACAACACCTATTTCCACTGGATGGCTAATAAGTAAGTTACAATTTCCTTCCCTGCCGCCCAATTGCGGGCGGCAGGAAGGGAAAGGAGGCTTTTGATGACCAAGGACTTCGAGAAAGATCTGGATAATAAACTAGACGAAAAAGCACCAGACACGGAACTTCCCATGGAATTGGCACCGGATACCGAAGCAGAGTCTTCTAATCAGAGGGTAGTTGGAGGGATTGGCGGAAAGCTTCTCTTTTTTTACGCCGCCTTTGTATCTCTGTTTCACATTTATATCCTAAATTTCCGACCCATGGAGCAGCTATTGTTCAGAAACTATCACCTGCTTTTATTGGGTATTCTGGGTTTTGCATTTTTTCCCGGCTGGGCTAAGGCCAAAGCCAAAATCCATTGGTCCGACTATCTGGGGATGGCCGGTCTTATTGCTGTCTCAGCCTATTTAGTTCAAAATTTCGACCGTATTCAGTTTGTCTTTGGAACAGGACGCGTCACAACCATGGATATGTTGATGTCCCTTCTGGGTATTCTCCTGGTTTTTGAGTTGGCACGTCGCACAAGTGGGAATTCGCTGCCTATTCTCGCCTTAATTTTTTTAATTTATCCTTTTGTAGGACAGTATTTGCCGGGTATATTTGAGACGCCGGCGTATTCAACGGAGCGTATCTTAACCTATCTTTACACTACAAATGGTGTTTTTAGCGCTCCTCTGGCCATTTCCTCACGCTATATTGTTTTGTTCATTATCTTTAGTGCGTTCCTGACCGTATCAGGTGTAGGCACTTATTTTGTGGAATTTGCTTTTGCTATCAGTGGTTTTGCCCGTGGCGGTCCGGCTAAAGTTGCCGTTCTGTCCAGTGCCCTGATGGGGATGATGAACGGTACATCCGCCGGAAACGTTGTGGCTACCGGAAGTTTGTCTATTCCACTGATGAAAAAAGTTGGTTATACGTCAACCTTTGCTGCCGCCACCGAGGCTGTGGCCTCCACGGGCGGACAGATTATGCCGCCGATTATGGGAGCCGGTGTGTTTATCATGGCGGAGATCACCGGCATCGCTTATGAACGGATTATGGTGGCCGGTATTTTGCCTGCGCTTCTTTATTTCTTCTCCGCTTATATGATGGTGGATTATGAAGCCATTAAGCTGAAGCTGCATGGTGTGCCCCGTCATCTGCTGCCCAGTATTTCCAAGACGCTTAAAAGGGCATATCTGTTCATTCCTGTAATTGTACTAATCTATTCACTGCTTTCGGGGTACTCCATTATCCGTGCCGGTTTCTGGGGAATTATTTCCAGTTTCCTGGTCAGCCTGATTGCCAAGGAAACCAGAATGGGCCCGAAACAGATCTTTGAAGCATTGGAGAAAGGTGCCCGCGGTTCAGTTCAGCTGATGTCTGTTTGTGCTGCTGCCGGTATTATTATGGGGGTTATCGCTCTCACCGGTATTGGCGCTCGCTTTGCTAACGTATTGCTGGCCATTGCTGATACCAACCTGCTTTTGGCTTTGTTCTTTACCATGGTTGTATGTATCCTGCTGGGGATGGGGATGCCCACCACCGCTGCTTATGCTGTTGCGGCCTCGGTTATGGCTCCCGGCTTGGTTAGCATTACCATTAACCATCCCATGTTTGCCCATATTCCCAGTGATATCATTCGCTTAATGCCGCATATGTTTGTCTTCTACTTTGCCTGTGTGTCGGCGATTACCCCGCCGGTGGCGCTGGCGGCCTACGCCGGGGCGGGTATATCGGGCAGTGATCCCATGCGCACCGGTGTGATGTCATTCAGACTAGGGATTGCCTCCTATATTGTACCCTATATGTTCTTCTTTGCTCCGGAAATCCTGGGGATTGGTGAACCTGCCATGATTGCTCTGCGGACTACCACGGCGCTATTGGGTATTTTGGCCCTATCGTCCATGGTACAGAGCTACTTCTTCGGTCACCTGGTCTTTATCCAGCGAATCCTGCTCCTAGGGGCAGCATTTAGTCTTGTTTCGCCTAACGAGATTTTCGATGCTCTGGGTATCGGCTTGATGGTACTGGTGTTGCTCTCACATAAATTGCCTTTCATTAAAGAAAGGGCACAAGAGGTGGAAGAACAAGCCGCTGAGGGAGCTTAACAGAATACTGTTACTACTAAGCAGCCGTGTTTGATATACATGGCTGCTTTTCTTTTTTTTGCAAAAAACATTGACTTTTGTGTTGTATTTGTTAAAATTTAATTTGATGTCTGTGGACACTTCTAATATAAAGGAGGGTTTTTTGTTTGACTACTCCAACCTGGAAATGGTTCATTGAGTACACCCATCCAACCCAGGCGCACATGCATGGTGTGGAGCAGTTCATTTACAGCGGAAAGACCAAGTACCAGGTGGTTGAGATTATTGATACCGATTTTTACGGCAGATGCCTGGTGTTAGACGGCAAGATTCAATCATCAGAGTACGATGAATATATCTATCACGAAACCTTAATTCATCCGGCCCTCACTCTCCATCCCGAACCTAAAAGCGTGATGATTGTTGGCGGCGGAGAGGGTGCGGTGCTGCGTGAAATCCTCCGCCATCCCAGTGTGGAGAGAATTTTAATGGTGGATATTGACCAGGAAGTGGTGGAGCTCTGTAAAGAGTATCTGCCTGAGTGGAGCCAGGGAGCTTTTAAGAACCCTAAAGTGGAGGTGCGCTTCATGGATGCCCGCAAGTACCTGGAAGATACCGCTGAAACCTTCGATGTTATCTATATGGACTTGCCGGAACCTTTAGATGACGGCCCGGCATATCTTTTGTTTACCCAAGAGTTTTACCAGGTGGTTTCAAAGCGGCTTACAGATAACGGGGTTATTGCCCTGCAGGCCGGTTCGTTTAATCCCCGTCTTCTGGAGTGCCATGCAGCGGTATGCAATACTTTGGCCACAGCCTTTCCCGTTGTTTGCTCCTACGCTTCCTTTATCCCATCATACGATGCGACCTGGGGTTTTGCTGTGGCGGCAAAAAGCCTGAATCCCCTGGCCATCTCTGCAGAAGAGGTGGACAAGCGTCTCAGTGACAGAAAGATCACAGAACTTAAATACTATGACGGTGAAACACACATTTCCATGTTTGCGGTTCCCAAGGATGTGCGGACTGCAAAAAACGAGGAAAAAAGAATTATCGCCGATGACCGGCCGTTAATTACATACTAAACTACGAGGAGTGTTAAAATGGAAAGAACATATGTTATGGTTAAACCCGATGGGGTGCAGCGTAATCTGGCTGGTGAAATCATCAGCCGCTTTGAGAAAAAAGGTTTTCAACTGGTAGGCCTGAAACTGATGCAGATTACACCGGAGTTGGCCGGCAAGCATTATGGTGAGCATGAAGGAAAACCCTTCTATGGTGAGCTCATCGACTTTATCACCTCCGGCCCCGTTGTGGCCATGGTCTGGCAGGGCCAAAACGTTGTTTCTGTAATCCGTAATATGATGGGTAAGACCAATCCTGCCGAAGCGGCACCGGGAACCATCCGTGGCGATTATGCCGTATTTATGGGTAACAACGTGGTACACGGCTCCGACTCCCCCGAAAGTGCGGAGCGTGAGATTAACCTGTTCTTCTCCCCCGAAGAGCTGGTGGATTACAAAAAAGCTACAGACTTTTGGCTGTACGGCAAATAGATAACAAGAAAGGTGCTCTCTTTCGGTTTCCTCAGCGCGCGCCTTTCAGCACTGCTTACCTTAGCAGCTTCGCTATCTGCGAAGCTTATAATTTCCAAGCAGTAAAAAAAAGCGCCGGTCTCCGGCGCTTTTGTGTTATACTGATATTATTCCAGATAAGACGGAGGAAGACAGCAATGAAAAAGCTTGCCTTTTTATCCCTCATTTTAGTACTGTTTGCGGCCGGCTGCAGCCGATCCTTTGATAAAAATGCGGCGGGGTATGTAAGCAGTCCCACATCCATGCAGTTCTTTCTTGAAGATAATTTGTCAGTGACGGTAAAAGACAAAGACAGTATTCAAAATGTGATGGCTGTTTTAAATGAAGTGGAAGTTAACAAGCTGACGGTGGAAGAGTCAAACCAAATTGTTATGCAGGGCCAACTTCTGGAAGCCACCGAAATGCGTTTCCGTGACCGCCAGGGTAAGGTGTTCCGGGCCTATTTGCTCTCAGACGGCTCCCTTTTGGTGATGGAAGGGGACATTAACCAGGGAGGAAAGCAGCGAGATGTCTTTCTCTCCGCTCCCAATCAGCAAGAACTCTACAATGAAATCCAGGCCAGCATCATGACGCAAATGAAAAACTAATTAGCCCGGCAGTTCAGCCTGGCGGCCGATGACCATATCTTTAACCCGTTCTATGTAGATGCGGACGTCTTTGGGGTTGGAAAGGTTCATGAACGTGCCGTCGGACCGGATGATTTTGCTTGTGGCGCCGCCGCCCAGACCGAAGATGTGGTGGCGCTCTTCAATCATGACGATATTATAGACACATTCATATCCCGGTAGGCAAAAGCCGATATTCTCCTGTCCGCCAAGGATGTCCCGTTGGCGGTACAGGTAATACGGCTTATATTTTTTTTCCAGCATCTCTGTGGCCATGCGGTGGATAGCCGCCACTTCAGCATCAGCGGGCAACGTAAATTGCCGACGGTCTTCACTGAAGCGGGAGGCCCGCTTAGGTGAGAAGACATGCAGGGTAATGTTTTCCGGAGCAAGGGCCATGATTTGCTCCATGCTTTCTCTTACCATCAGGGCATCCTCGCCGGGAAGCCCCACAATTAAATCCATATTCAGCACCGGGATTTTTGCCTGTTTAACCTTTCTTGCAGCCCGGTCCACATCCTCTGCACTGTGGCAGCGGCCAATTAACTCCAGAGTTTTACCATGCATGGTCTGCGGATTAACGCTAACCCGGCTCACCTGATGGTGGCTTAAAACCGCCAAGTGTTCATCGGTCAGGGTGTCGGCTCTGCCGGCCTCCACCGTGAATTCCCGCAAGACGCCGGGAAATGCTTCCCGCAGCGCCGACAATACCCGCTTTAAATCCGTAGGGGAGAGAGCGGTAGGTGTGCCGCCGCCTACATAAACAGTGTAGGGATTCAATTTATACTTAGCCGCCATTTTGGCGGTTTCTTCAATTTCCCACAACAGGGTGTCCACAAATTGGCCCCGCAGTTTTCCCAGTTCTTTTAAAGAGTGGGAGGGAAAGGAGCAGTACAAGCAGCGTGTCGGACAAAATGGAATGCCCACATAAACGCTAAACAAACCGGGGCGGGAGCTTTCTGACAGGATGGGCCGCTCCACCTCCGCCACCCGCCACAACAGGTCGAACTTTTCTTTGCTGATTCCATGCTTGCTGTGCATATATTCAAATGCGGCTTCATAGTCAAAGCCTTTATCAAGCAGAGTATGTAGTTGTTTTGCGGGCCTGACACCTACCATGCGGCCCCAGGGTTTATTGGTCACAGAAAACACCTCGCCTGTATTATACATCAAGTTTGCAAAAACCCAATATAGGAAGCAGTTACTTTATTATGGTATAATGAAGAAAAAATCTGACAGGGAGTGGTGGCCATGACTAAGGACAAACCTTCCAAGCCAGATAACAGAATTAAAGAACAACCGGTGACATACGATGATTATGCCCGTCTGCCCGATGACGGCATCCGTTACGAAATAAATAACGGGCGGCTGGAAGCTATGACGCCGGGGCCCAATGCGGTGCATCAGTTTGTTGTGCAGCAAATAGAGCATCGCATGCTTCAAAAATGTGCCAGTGATTTTATTGTAATTTCGTCTCCCATTGATGTTATCCTGTCCGAGACAGAGGTAAGACAGCCAGATATTGTGATGATTCGCCGCGACAGGCTGTCCATAATCACCAAACGGGGTATTGAAGGTCCGCCTGATTTGGTGGTGGAAGTGTTATCACCGTTTTCTGCCAAGCGTGATAGGCAGCAAAAGTTGCATGCTTATGCAAAGTATGCAATTCCGGAGTACTGGATAGTAGATGTAAATAATGAGTTGCTGGAGCTATATGTACTGACAAAAGAACAGTATACGTTACAGGAAGTTTATTTTGAAGATGAACCTGTTGTGTCTAAACAAATTCCCTGCATCTCGTTTACCATGCAGGAGATAATAGAGAGCATTCCTGAACTGCCCAATTTCTGATTGGGTTGTTTTTTTGCCTGTTTGTTGGAGAAGATAAGAAAAGCTCGCGTTATAATTTCAACCAGTATAAGAAAAGCAAAAAACCGAGGTTATTAACCTCGGTTTAATTGACATGGTGCGAGAGGGGGGATTTGAACCCCCACACGCGTAATGCGCACTAGATCCTGAATCTAGCGTGTCTGCCGTTCCACCACTCTCGCATAAGTGGTGAGCCATGATGGGCTCGAACCATCGACACCCTGATTAAAAGTCAGGTGCTCTACCAACTGAGCTAATGGCTCCGATAAAAGAAAGGTGGCTTGGCCACCTGATTTGGTAAGTGGCTGGGGCGGCAGGACTCGAACCTACGCATGCGGGAGTCAAAGTCCCGTGCCTTACCGACTTGGCTACGCCCCAGTATAGTGGTGGAGAGGACAGGATTCGAACCTGTGAAGTCTGAGACAACAGATTTACAGTCTGCCCCCTTTGGCCAACTTGGGTACCTCTCCACAAAAAGTATTGAATTTGGAGCCGGCGATGGGACTCGAACCCGCAACCTACTGATTACAAGTCAGTTGCTCTGCCAATTGAGCTACGCCGGCATCGCCGTCAGCGACAATACATAGTCTAACATATTTTTTGGGGCAAGTCAACACTTCGACAAGCGAATTTTGATATGTATGTTTTTCCTGTAAATTGTGAAATCCTAGGGAAGTAGACTGGCTTAAGGAGGCATTTAATATTTATGAAGGAAAGTGAATTCACCAAGATTATTGCAGACCTGGAGCGTGTGGAGAAAGAACTGAAAACTGTGGGCAACAATAAGGAAAAACGCCAGATGTGCTACGACAGGTTGCTGGAGTTGCGCAAACGTATGGACCGTTATGTGGAGTACTGGCTGTTGTTTGAAGAAAAGATTAACGACCTGCAGGAACGCTATGATTTCTTTTTACCCGATGAATTGCCGGAATCGTTTCTGCATGCCTTTGACAATATCATGCCCTCAAAAGAGGATTATGAAGAAAAACTTACTTCAGAAGAAATTGGCAGAGAAAAGAGGGGAGTTAAACCATTGCTGTTACAGGCAGATAATGAAGCGTGCATACGCTCGTTCCGTCGTGGCCTGGGCTTTTTGGAGTTGGCCATGATGGACGAAGCAATTAAGGAATTTAGGGCGGTTATCAGTCAGGAACCTGATTTGATGCTTCCGCACCTGTGCCTGGGTGTGGCCTATGCGGAACGGGGGATGGGAGATGAGGCTATGCGGGAGCTTCGCCTGGTGCAGGCCCTTACCGATGATCCCCAAACCGGCGCCATTATCCATAATGCCATGGGCAATATCTATGCCGACCGGGAAGAGTATCAACTGGCGCTGGAAGAGTTTAAAAAAGTTGTGGAGTTGGATCCGGAATTCAGCGTAGCCTATTTTAACCTGGGTGCGGTTTATTATAATTTAAAACAATACCAAAACAGTGTGGCTGCCTTTGAGGCGGTAAAGGATAAATTCCCCCGGGACTGGGAGCTCTATTTCTACCTGGGCAAAGCTTTTAAAAAGCTGGGCAATGAGGAGCAGGCGCTGGTCAATCTGCTCAAATCTTCACACTTGGCTCATCAGGAACCCTTTGTGGCTTTTGAGCTGGGACTGCTTTATGATAAATTGGGTGAAACCCGCAAAGCGCTGGAGTGTTACTACCGCGCCCGACGTCTCTACCAGGAACTGGAAGGCAGGGAAATGCCGGTAGATAATTAATTCATATCCACTGCAGGAAAATTAAGCCGGATTGCAGAAAGTGTAATTTTGGGATAACACTTCTGCCAATGCAAAGTGTTTAATTTGCTGCAGTACAAAAGGAGGCGCTACATTCATTGAGTACTATCCGTAATCAAAGCCTGGCTCCCGAGGGGAAATTGAAAATCAACTGGGTAAAAGAGCATATGCCGGTGCTAAATGAGCTGGCCAGAGAATTTCGTGAGACAAAACCCTTTGCCGGACTGCGGGTGGCTATCTGCCTGCATTTGGAAGCCAAGACTGCTTATATGGCTAAAGTGGTGCAGGAAAGCGGTGCACAGGTAACCATTACCGGCAGTAACCCTTTGTCTACTCAGGATGATGTGGCAGCGGCCCTGGTGGAAGACGGCCTCACCGTTCATTCCTGGTACAATGCTACAGATGAGGAGTATGAAGATCACTTACATAAAACCATGCAGAGTGAGCCGCATCTGATTATTGATGACGGCGGTGACCTGGTGGCCATGCTCCACTCCCAGTATCCTCAGATGATTGAGAATGTGCGGGGCGGTGCCGAGGAGACCACCACCGGGCTGATTCGCCTGAGGGCCATGGCGGCTGACGGTGAACTAAAGATTCCCATGATGGCTGTAAACGATGCCTTCTGTAAATATCTCTTTGATAACCGCTATGGTACCGGCCAGTCTGTCTGGGACGGCATTATGCGGGCCACCAACCTGGTGGTGGCGGGCAAAACTGTGGTGGTAATCGGCTATGGCTGGTGCGGAAAAGGTGTAGCCATGCGTGCCCGCGGCCTGGGTGCACGGGTAATTGTCTGTGAGGTGGATCCGGTTAAAGCGGTGGAAGCCATTATGGACGGCAATTCAGTGATGCCCATGCTGGATGCGGCGGCGGAAGGAGACATTTTTGTCACCGTAACAGGCTGTCGTGATGCCATCACCAAGGAGCATTATGAAAATATGAAGGACGGCGCCATTTTGTGCAATGCCGGCCATTTTGATCTGGAAATCGATAAGCGCCCCTTGGAAGAGTTGGCCGAAAACAAGCGGCTGGCGCGCAAAAATGTGGAAGCTTATGAGTTTAACGGTAAAACCATTTATCTCATCGCCGAAGGCCGCCTGGTAAACCTGGCGGCGGCGGATGGCCACCCGGCGGAAATTATGGATATGAGTTTTGCTCTTCAGGTGGAAGCGCTGCATTACTTAAACAGTAATCACGGCAAGCTGCCCAACGATGTGCTGACCCTGCCGCAGGCGGTGGATGATAAAGTGGCCCGGCGCAAACTGGCGGCCATGGGTGTTTCCATCGATACCTTGTCTAAAGCGCAGGAATGCTATCTGACCAGCTGGAAGGCCGAATAGGGGGTAGAATGATGAGTATTGAACTGGCAATTATCGGCGGCACCGGAGTCTATGACCCCAAGCTGCTGGAAGATGTACAGACGTTGGAAATAGATACCCGCTACGGCAGGGCACTGTTGACCCAGGGTAAATATCAAGGCAGGGAAGTTGTCTTTTTGGCCCGCCACGGCACAAAGCACGGTACTCCGCCCCATAATGTTAATTACCGGGCCAATATTGCTGCGTTGGTGAAGCTGGGCGTCAAACGGGTGGTGGCCACCGCTGCGGTGGGCTCCCTGAATGAAAAAATGCCTCCCGGTGCCATGATTCTTTTAGGTCAGTTTCTGGACTTTACCAAGGCGCGGGAAGCAACATTCTTTGACGGCGGCGAAGCCGGCGTGGTACATACAGATTTTACAGCTCCATACTGCCCGCAGTTAAACGGCAATCTGCTGGCCGCTGCAAATCAGGCAGGACTGGAACTTTTGCAGGACGGAGTATATGTCTGTACCGAAGGCCCCCGGTTCGAATCGGCGGCGGAGATTCGCATGTATCAGAAACTGGGCGGAGATTTGGTGGGAATGACCAATGTGCCGGAAGTGGTGCTGGCCCGGGAAGCGGGCCTCTGTTACAGCACCGTTGCTTTATCCACCAACTTTGGTGCAGGGATTTCACCTACCGTCCTTACTCATGAGGAAGTTCTGGAAGTGATGGCAGAGAATGTGGAAAAAGTAAGGCGCCTTCTGATGGAGTTAATACCTAACCTGGCTGACCACAGAGATTGTGATTGTGAGAAGCTGGGCAGTGAAATTCTGCTATAGGAGAAATTATGGACCCAATACGTTTTGAATACGGCGTTGTTTTTTTGTTGGATCAGCGGCTGCTGCCGGTGGAAGTTAAATATATGGAATGTAAAAGCTGGCAGGAAGTGGCTGCCGGCATCAGGGATATGGTGGTACGCGGCGCTCCGGCCATTGGAGCCTCCGCGGCTTTTGGCATGGCGCTGGCGGCTAAACAGTGGTCCTCGGTGGACAGTGAGCGCTTTTTTGCCGGACTGGAAGAAGCGGCCAAAGGGTTGAAGGCCACCCGTCCCACCGCTGTAAATCTGGCCTGGGCGGTGGAGAGAATGCTTAATGTGGCCAGGACGCAAAGGGGAGTGGCGCCCCGGGAAATCGCAGACATTCTCGATGCGGAAGCCAGGCGGATTGCCCAAGAAGATATTGCCGTTAACAAAAAAATAGGGGATTTCGGCGCCGGGCTGATTAATGATAAAGCCCGCATTCTCACCCACTGTAATGCGGGAGCACTGGCTACGGTGGGCTATGGTACCGCCCTGGGAGTTATCCGCAGAGCCGTGGCCCACGGCAAAGAGGTGCACGTATTTGCCGATGAAACCCGCCCCTATCTGCAGGGCGCCCGTTTAACGGCCTGGGAGCTGCACCGCGATGAAATTCCCGTTACCGTCATCGCCGACAATATGGCAGGTTTCTTAATGAAGCAGGGAAAGATCGACGTTGTCATCGTGGGAGCGGACCGAATTGCGGCCAATGGTGATGTGGCTAATAAAATCGGTACCTACTCGGTGGCGGTTTTGGCCGCCGCCCATAATATTCCCTTTTACGTGGCGGCGCCGTACTCCACCTTTGACCTTGCCATAAAAAGCGGTGAGCAGATTCCCATTGAAGAACGATGTGAAACGGAAATTACCCACTTCGCCGGCAGGCGCATTGCGCCGGAGGGCATCGGCTGCTATAACCCGTCCTTTGATGTTACACCAGCTAATTTGATTACAGCCATTATTACCGAGTTTGGTGTTATTGAAAAGCCCGATGAAGAACGGGTCAGGCAGTTTTTTGCGGAGGCCGGTCATGAAGCTTAGAGGGGAAATGCTGGCCACAATCCAACAGATGTGCCGCGATAATCTGGTGCTGGGTACCTGGGGTAATGTCTCGGTTCGAGACGGCGAGAATCATTTCCTCATTACTCCCAGCGGCATGGAGTATAGTCAGCTTACAGCAGAAGATCTGGTCCGCATGGATTTTGGCGGTAGCGCCGACGGTCGCTGGAAACCCTCTTCTGAATGGCGCCTGCATGCTGCCCTTTTTCAGGGCAGAGAAGATATCGGCGCCATTGTTCATACTCACAGTGTCCATGCCACCGCCTTTGCCGTGGCCCGCATGCCTGTCCCGGCGGTGGTGGAAGATCTGGTGCAGGTTGCCGGAGGTAGCGTGGATGTGGCCGCCTATACCATGCCGGGCACAGAAGAGTTGGCCCAAAACGCTCTGCAGGCTTTGGGCAGCAAAAGTGCCGTGCTTTTGGCAAGCCATGGGCTGGTGGGCGTGGCTCGCACCCTGCCGGAGGCACTGAAGGTCTGCCAGATTGTGGAGAAGACGGCACAGGCGGCACTACTGGCCCGCCTGCTGGGTCCGGTTCATGAACTAAGCGATGAAGATATTTCCGCCATGCGCAGTTTTTATCTCACATCGTACGGACCGGAAAAACGGGAGGAGGAAATAGAATGAAAACATTAATACGCGGGGCCACCGTTGTTACCGCCAACGAACAGGATACCATCATACCCGATGCGGATGTGGTGGTTGATAATAATATTATTTCGTACGTGGGCCCAAAAAAAGAATGGGTAGAAGATTTTGCTAAAGTTATCAATGGCCGCGGCAAGTTGGTTGCCCCCGGTTTTGTCAATGCCCACGGCCACGCCGCCATGTCGCTATTGCGTTCCCTGGCCGACGATGTGCCGCTGATGTACTGGCTGGAAAAAAGAATCTGGCCGGTGGAAGCAAAACTAAAGAGGGAAGACGTTTATTGGGGAACCATGCTGGCCATTTTGGAGATGATTAAAGGCGGCACCACCACCTTTACCGATATGTACTTCTTTATGGACCAGGTGGCTGAAGCCACAGAAGAAACGGGTATCCGTGCAGTGCTGGCCAGAGGACTGGTGGGTATCGGCCATATGTCGGAGCAGGGTCTGGAAGAAAGCCAACAGTTTGTGGAGAACTGGCAGGGAGGAGCCGACGGGCGAATCTCCACCATGCTTGGCCCCCATGCCCCTTATACCTGTCCTCCGGATTACTTAAAAAGGGTGCTGGCTCTGCAGGAGAAACTGGATGTTCCCGTTCAGATTCACTTATGCGAAACCCGGGACGAGGTGGACCGTATCCAAAAAGAGCATGGCGTCACACCGGTGGAATTGGTAAGAGACACCGGCCTGTTTCAGGCACCTGTAATAGCAGCCCATTGTGTGCATCTCACCGTTGATGATATTGATATTTTACGGGAGTTTGATGTGCGCGTGGCCCACAACCCAGGCAGCAATCTGAAGCTGGGCAGCGGCATTTCTCCGGTGCCGGATTTGCTTAAGCGCGGTATTACCGTGGGTCTGGGCACCGATGGAGCGGCCAGTAACAACAACCTGGACATGATGGAGGAAATGCGCCTGGCGGCGCTTCTGCATAAGGGCAGCCGCATGGATCCCACCGCCATTACCGCCCGACAAGCTTTGGCCATGGGGACAAGGGAGAGCGCACAGGCCCTGTTTTTAGAAGATGTGGGGACCATTGAAGCAGGCATGAAGGCAGATCTGATAATGATGGACCTGCAAAAACCCCATCTGACTCCCCAACATGATTTGGTGGCCCATCTGGTATATGCGGCTCAACCGTCGGATATAACATTGGTGATGGTAAACGGCCGGATTCTTATGGAGGACGGTAACCTAACCACCATGGATGAAGAAAAAATTCTTTTCCAGGCTCAGCAGCGGGCTCTGCATTTAGTTGAGGAAAAAGAGGACGATTAATAGTAAAAGCCTGGCTTCTGCCAGGCTTTATATCATCGGTTTTAGTTTTCGTTGGTTTCAGCACGCATCCGCTGCAGCACTTCGGTGATCTGGTCAAAGAAGGTGGAAATAGGCTCACCGCGCTGGATGCCGGCGGAGATCTCCTCCAGCTGGCGGATAATATCCGGATCGGCGGAAACATAGGCATTAACAATGCCGGGCTCCCGATCTTCAATGGTACTGGATACCTCCTGCTTTATTTCCACTTCGCGGCCTTCTGCACCATCTTCCAGGGTAATCCCCACCATGGCCAGGTTGGAAATGACAACTACCACAGCGTCGTCCACGCCTTCCACATCGGTGGCAATGTCTGCTACGCGGTTGGCCAGATCCATAGCATCAGGGCCCGGTTGGTCCGGTTGGGGACGCGTTGGGTCTTGATTGGGCCGCCGGATATCCTGTGGGTCCTGCCGGGTCTCCGGTGGCGGTTGTTGGTCCGGGGCGGGTCTGGGCTCCGGTGCGGGACGCTGAAATGGCGGGCAACCGCTGAGTATCAGCGACATAGCCAGGAGAATACTAAGTAAGATTAACAGACGTTTACTTTTCATAATTTCACCTCCTTGTTGGCTATAGTTTTTGAGTAAGGAGAGTTTTTATACTCTTGGGTTCATGGCTTAAATTGACACCGTTTCCTGCATAAACTATAATCAAATAGGAAGGTTTAACCAGTGGAGGGACAAAAACGTGCGAATTCTACTTACTAATGATGACGGCATTTTTGCCGAAGGTCTGCAAGTTTTGGCCAGAGAAATTGAAAAAATTGCCGAAACTTCTGTGGTGGCACCGGATCATGAGCAGAGTGCCACAGGACATGCCATTACCATGCACCGTCCAATCCGGGCGGAGCGCGTTAAATATTTACATTCGCCGGAGCTGCCCACCTACGCGGTAAACGGCACCCCGGCCGACTGCGTCAAGCTTGCCGTGGAGGCGATTTTGCCCCACCGACCCGACTTGGTTATTTCGGGAATCAACCGCGGCGCCAATCTGGGAACAGACGTGCTCTATTCAGGTACGGTGTCTGCCGCCATTGAAGGGGTAATTTTGGGTATTCCGGCCATTGCCGTAAGTCTTGCCGAATACAAAAATCCCCGCTATGAGTACGCGGCGGAATTTATTGCCCGCCTGGCCAAGGTGGTCACTGCACATGGTGCCGGCAGCGACACACTGTTGAATGTAAATGTTCCCGGCTGTGACCGGGAGAAGATGCAGGGCGTGGCCGTAACCAAGCTGGGCGTACGTCAGTACAAAAACGCTTTTGAAAAACGTACGGATCCCCGGGGGCGGACCTATTACTGGCTGGCCGGCCAGCTGGTGGATGTTGAACACGAAAAAGACACCGATGTGGCCGCAATCAATGCCTGTAAAATTTCCATTACTCCCATTCAGCATGACCTGACTAATTATGCCTTGATTGATAACCTGCGGGAATGGAGCTTTGAACTTTAATGGGGTGGTACCATGCCAAAACTGACCAAAACGGGGCACAACCGATATTTGCTGCCAAGAACAGGCGCAATGCAGGTGGATGCCCTGCTTTTTTTAAACGACGCCTTGCGCAGTCAACTGGCAGAAAACTCCGTGGAACTGCAGCAGCTTTGTGATGCCGCTGCTTTGCCCGGGGTATTTGGGCCGGTGGTGGGAATGCCCGACATTCATGCCGGCTTTGGCCTGCCCATCGGCGGTATCATGGCTACCCGGGCCCACGGCGGCGTGGTTTCAGCCGGTGCGGTGGGTATGGACATCAATTGCGGAGTCCGCCTCTTGGCCACCAAGATTCCGGCAGATATTCTGGACAAGCCCACGCTTCGCGCCCTGATGCAGGCCATAGAAAAGCGTATTCCCGCCGGAGTGGGCGGCAAGTCCCGGCACCACCGGCTGTGCAGGGAAGGTTTGGAGGACGCGCTTACCCACGGAGCCCGCGGTTTGGTATCCAAGGGATACGGCATTAGGGCGGACCTGGACCGCTGCGAAGAAAGCGGTTGCCTGTCCGGTGCCCAAACTGCTGCAGTGTCTGCCAAAGCATTACAGCGGGCCGCACAGCTTTCTACCCTGGGCGGCGGCAATCACTTTTTGGAAATGGGAATCGTGGAAATAATAGAAGATGAATCAGCGGCCAACACCTTTGGCCTGGAAAAAGGCATGCTCACCGTTTTAATCCATACCGGAAGCCGCGGTTTCGGACATCAAATCTGTACCGATTATACTGAGATAATGTTTAAGGCAGCAAAAAACTATGGAATTCATCTGCCCGGCAAAGGCCTGGCCGCCTGTCCCACAGACTCACCGGAAGGCAGCAATTATCTGGCCGCCATGGCCTGTGCGGTTAACTTTGCCTTTGCCAACCGGCAGCTAATCACCTTTGATATCCGGGAAGCATTTCAGGAGGTGCTGGGTGAAACCGACCTGGCCGTGGTCTATGATGTGGCCCATAACATTGCCAAATTTGAAGAGCATTTTGGAGAAAAACTGTTAGTACATCGCAAAGGTGCCACCAGGGCACTACCGCCGGGACATGGGGAAAATCCGGTCTGTTACGTTGCAACGGGCCATCCCGCCATTGTTCCCGGCAGCATGAACTCGCCCTCATATGTACTCACAGGCACAGAAGCGGCAAAAGAGTCATTCTGTTCCGTAAACCACGGCGCCGGCCGGGTAATGTCCCGCAGCGCCGCAAAAAAACATATCAGCCGGGAACAATTTATGTCTTCGGTGGGTGATGTGCTGCTAAATACCCGCAACTATAAACAGCTTTTGGATGAAGCGCCGCCGGCGTATAAAAACATAAACGATGTGGTGGATACTTTGGCCGATATCGGTCTGACAAAAATAACAGCCCGCCTGCAGCCGCTGGCGGTAATCAAGGGTCAGGGGGACGACTAGATGATGGAAGTAACCAGCTTTGCAGCCACAATAGACCATACTAACCTTAAGCCGGAAGCCACCCGGGATGATATAGCCATGCTCTGTGCTGAAGCAGATAAGCACCGCTTTGCAGCTGTTTGCATCAATCCCTGGCATGTGCCCTATGCCGCCCGCCTGCTGGAAGAATCCACGGTAAAAGTGGCGGTGGTTGCCGGGTTCCCTCTGGGAGCAACCACAACGGCCACCAAGGCATTTGAAGCGGGGGAGGCGGTGCAAAACGGCGCCCGGGAAGTTGATTTGGTCATCAATGTTGCCGCCTTAAAAGAGGGACGCGCCCGCATGGTGGGTGAAGAAATAAGTCGGGTACGTGCCTCTATAGAGGGTGCGTATTTAAAAGTTATTTTGGAAACAGCGCTTTTGGAAGCGGAGGAGAAACGACTGGCCGCACGTATCGCTGCAGACTGCGGCGCTGATATGCTAAAGACTTCCACCGGTTTTTTTGGCGGCGCCACAGAAGATGATGTGGCCCTGTTAAAAGAAGTTGCTCCGCACCTGGGTATAAAGGCATCGGGTGGAATCCGCGATGCTGAATTTGCCCTGCTCTTATTGGCCGCCGGAGCCACCCGTCTGGGAACCAGCTCCGCTGTAAAGATTATTACTGAACTACAGGACAGGAGGTAAGCAGATGCCCACAATTTTTTTCTATGGTCCCAAACTGGAGAAGGATAAGAAAAAAGAACTGATTAAATCGTTTACCGAGAGTGCCAGCCGGGCCACCGGCCTGCCGGAGCAAGCTTTTGTAATTTACCTGCGTGAAGCAGATAAGGAAGATGTCGGCGTCGGCGGCGAACTGCTTTCTGAGAAAATAAGGTAATCAGGTTCTATTGTCAACATCCCACACATAAGATGAACAGAAATGCTTAGACGGGGATGGTGACAATGAGACAGGCTCCATTAGGTTTCCGGGAAAAATATCAGTTCTTCTTGCAACCAATGCCGATACTGGTATTGGCCGCTGTATTGGTGGTTGTGGCGTTGATTTTTGTTGTGTCCGCGCCGGAAAAGGAAGTGCCTCTGACATTGGAGGAATTGTTGGTAACAAAAATGTCACTGGCGGCGGAAAAAAACACTTACAGCCTGGTGGTGGAAGAAAGCGGCCCGGGTTACTCCCTGCGCTTCACCGGCCAGGTGGCAGAAGGTAACGTATATGGTAACATTGCCGCCTATGATCTGGAAATTTTCTCAGACCAAAATAAATATTTTGTCCGTGGCGAGGATCTGTTTGAGGAATGGGAAGAGATGGGCGAGGCCGAACTGGGCGCTTTATCCGCTGTTGTCCATGAGCCCCTGGAGCTTTTGGAAACGCTTCTGGTTGCAGAAGATGTTGTAGTTGAAGAAGGACCCAGGCGCATGGTGGATAATGTTGAATGCCAGACCTACTTTGTGGAGGTTCCACCACCGGAGCTGCACTTGTTGACACGCTTTGATAACGAAGACGCCCAACTCAACAAACTGCGACTATATCTCTGGTATAATGAAGAAGATGAGTTCCTCTACAGAATGGCGGTCCTGCTTAGTGTTACCGTGGATGATGAGACGGTTGAAATTAACCGTATCTACAATATGCACCCCGATGCCCCCGCAATTCCCCAGGATGTTCCCAATCCCGATAAGGACTATCTGCCTATATAACATGAAAAGTGCCTTCACTGGAAGGCACTTTTCATGTTAACTGTTATTTTAATAAGTCTGCAAACAGGTCCATTAAGCGCCGGGTAATCTTACCCGGTTTCCCGTTGCCCACCGGCTGGCCGTCAACTGTGGTTACCGGTGTTACATCGGAGCGGGTATTGGTGATGATCACTTCATCCGCCGCTGTTAATTCTTCTTTGGAGATAAACCTCTCCGCCACCGGAATGTTATCCTTTAGTGCAAGCTCTAAAACAGCCTGGCGGGTTATTCCCGGTAGAATCCACGGTCCAAGGGGTGTGGTGGTGAGCACACCGTCAATAACTGTGAGAACGCTGCTGCTGGTGGATTCGGTAATACCCCGTTCACTGTAGAGAATGGCGTCATCCACACCGGCTTTAATGGCTTTCTGTTTGGCCAGAATATTGGCCAGGAGATTTAGGGACTTAATGTCGCAGCGCTTCCAGCGCTCGTCGGGCAAAAGCAGTACCGCCATACCCTCTTCATATAACGACTGGGGAACCGGAGGCATTTCCCGCGCCACAATAAAAAAGTTTGGGGTGCAGTCATCAGGAAACTGGTGGATGCGGTGTGCAGCCCCCCGGGTCAGCTGCAGGTAAATCCCGCCGTACTGCAGCCCATTGGTATCTATTAACTTATCAATTATTGCCCCTATCTTTTCATCGGAGTACGGAACCGTCAATTCCAGTTCCGACGCACTATAGCGCAGTCGATCCAAATGCTCCTGCGTCATAAGCACTTTGCCGTTATGTACCTTAAAAAACTCATAAACCCCGTCACCAAACAATGTGCCGCGATCTTCAATATTCAGACATGCATCTTCAGCGGCCATGTATTTTCCATTTACAAAAGCGTTTGTCACTTATTTTGCCTGCCTTTCCAAACTTTTTATTCATTTATATTTCTTGGCGGCGTACATATTTCCTGCAAAAAAGGATTCCACAGCCACGCTGAAGTATTGTATACTGATAAGGATAAGTCCTGTTTTAAGGGGGATATTGATGGGAATTCGTTTTCGCAGAAGTGTGAGGATTGCCAAAGGTGTCAGGCTTAATGTAAGCAAAAGCGGTGTAGGAATCAGCGGCGGTGTAAAGGGAGCCAGAATCGGTGTGGGTCCCAGAGGCGCTTATCGTTCCCTGGGTATTCCCGGCACCGGCATCTATGCCTTTGATTATATCGGTAAAAAGAAGCAGAAAAGTGCCGGGGCCAGACCGAAGCAAGCGGTGGCAACTGTGCAAAAGGCGCCGGTGCCAAGCGAGTTTTCCCTGCCCAAATACCCGGCAGCCATTCTCGTTTTATCCTTAATACTATTGTTTTTGTTCCCGCCGCTGGGAGTTCTGGGGCTAATTATTTATATTATAACCTGGGTAAATTTAAAGAAAACGCCGGAATACCAGGGTTTTCAGCTGGTGGCCGCTGCTGAGGCGGCCCTGAAAAAAGGCCTGCCCCAGGAGGCGGCTCAGAATTATAAAGCGGCCCTGGAGCTAAAACCTGCCGCCGGTAGCCTGTATCAGCGAATTGCCGATCTTTATTATGATGCCGAAGATTTCTCCCAGGCTGTCACGGCCTACCATAAATATCTGCAGCATAACCCAAACGACCATTCAGTTAAGCCCCGGTATGCCATAGCGCTGGCCGCAGAAAAGAGGCCTGAGGAGGCCATTACCGTTCTACAGGGGTTGCCGTCGGAAATGAAAGAGCATGTGCAAATTATTACCATGCTGGGCACCTTTTTTCTGGATGCGGGGCAGCCGGAAACGGCTCTCAATGTATTGCGGCAGGGACCTACCCGTAAAAGGAAGTTGGATGATGATTTACTCCTGTTTTTCTACACCCTGGGGATGGCCTATAAGGAAAATGGCGATGATAAAAGAGCAGCCGCCCAGTGGCAGAAAGTTTCTGCCGTTGATATGAACTATTTGGATGTGAAAGAGCAGCTGTCGGTGCTGGATAAACTCTAAAAAAGGAAAATAGCAGTTTATGGCGAAATCTTAGAAAGAATCTCAGCACGAGGCAACGAGAAGGGAGAACAGATTATGTTTTACTATGTAGACTGTCCGGAATGCAATAAAGACATGAGCCATAAAGCCGAAACAGATAACCTGGATAAAGGCCCTATTTACTGTGCACATTGTGAAACCCCTCTGCGCCTGCAGTACGGGGAAAACTTTGATGAAGAGATGGGCGAAAGTATGGGCATGTTTTGGTTTATAAAATGGGAAGAAGAGGAAAAATAGTTGGTATATGTGTCATGGTTATATAACCATGTCTTTTAGGAGGTTACCATGGAACAAGTGGGTGTAGATAAGAGTCAGGCGGATGGAAATATAGTTCAATCGGTGGAGCGGGCTCTCACCCTGCTGGAAATCCTGGCAGATGAGGGAGCGCCCATGGCCATTACCGATATTGCAGAAAAAGTAAACCTAAAAATAAGCACGGTGCATCGCTTGTTAGGAACGCTGATTTATAAAGGGTATGTGGAAAAAGAGCCGGAAACGGCCAAATATAAACTGAGCCTGAAACTGATGAGTATCGGTCAGTCATCAGTGTATCCATTGGACTTGCGCTCCAAGGCGCGTCCTTATCTGGAAGAGTTGGTTAAGCGCTGCAACGAAACGGCTAACCTTAGTATTCTCGACGGTGGTGAAGTGGTCTATATTGACCAGGTGGAGTCCACCAATATTGTTATTGTAAAAATGTTTTCCACCATCGGCAGTCGCCGGCAGGCTCACTGCACCGGATCCGGCAAAGTAATGCTGGCACACCTTCCCGCCAATGAGCTGGAAAAAACACTGGCAACCATGGAGTTGAAACGGTACACCAACGAAACCATCACCGATGTGGAAATACTAAGAAAAGAACTGGAGAGGGTTCGCAAGCAGGGTTATGCCCTGGACATGGGGGAGCGTGAACGGGAAATGCGCTGTGTTGCCGCTCCCGTCAGAAAGCATGACGGAGAAGTTATTGCCGCCATAAGTGTTTCCGGGCCCAGCAGCAGAATCACCTCCTATTACCTAAACAACGAACTAATTGAAATTGTACAGGATGTGGCAGAAAAACTTTCCATGTCTTTAAGTTGGGACGGCAAAACGCTCTAATTGCATGTTGGACAGGCAAAAGAGAGACTCAGGCACAACGCCGGGTCTTTTTTTTGTGCGAAAAAAACGAAAACCATTTCCAAATTAACGCTTATTTTATGGCAAAACAACAACTTTAGCCTGAAATGAAGCACAAAATTCCGCATAGTGAAATCATATTCCATTGACAGAAAAAAGAAGGCGCTGTTATAATAAGAATACAAGCAAAACGGAAATAAAAACCGCAATGTGGAATCACTGCGGGCCAAAAAGCATCATTTGTGCTTTATTTGGTGGAAAAGAGTTCCGAAATAAGTTGATTTGGGAGGAGATTTTATGAGCTTCAGTAGAGGATTAAACGCCAGTAAAGCGACTTTCACAAAGAACAGAACACCGGATAGTGTGTCGCCTTTCAGCGGTTTATGTACCACATGTCTGGAAGGGTGTCCCGGACTGTGCGAGGTGGGTAAATCAGCCTTTCGCGGCAGGGAGGTTCTCTACCCCCAACCCTATGGCACAACCACATTCGCATCGGAGAAAGATTATCCCGTAGATTTTTCACACTTTAATATCATGGGAACCGCCGTGGGGGCACAGGGTATTGAAGCCGACAGTGATAAAGCGATTTTCCCGGCTGCAAGTGTGGAGAGTAAAGTGGGTGTGGAAAATCCCATTAAATTGAAGGTCCCCTTTGTAGTTCCGGGTTTGGGCTCCACCAAGGTTGCCGCCGATAACTGGGAGGACCTGGCCGCCGGTTGTGCAATCTCCGGAGCAATTCTTACCATCGGTGAAAACGTCTGTGGTATGGATCCGGAAAGTGTCTTTAAAAACGGCAAAGTTGTCCATTCTCCCAATCTGAAAAAAAGAGTGCAAAACTTCCGGGACTGGCAGGATGGCTATGGTGAAATTGTAGTCCAGTCCAATGTGGAAGATACCAAGCTGGGTGTGCTGGAGTACGCCATTGGTGAGTTGGGCGTTAAGGCTGTGGAACTGAAATGGGGCCAGGGCGCCAAAAACATCGGGGGCGAAGTAAAGGTCCGCACACTGGAGGAAGCTCTAACTCTGAAAAAGCGCGGGTATGTGGTCTATCCCGATCCGGAAGACCTCTATGTCCAGGAGCTGTTTAAGGCCGGTTCCTTCAAAGAGTTCGAACGTCATTCCCGCGTAGGCATGGTTACCGAAGAATCCTTCTTGGCCAGGGTTGACGAGCTGCGTAATTTAGGTGCGGAATATGTATTCCTGAAAACAGGAGCTTATCGTCCCGCCGACTTGGCCCGGGCCGTAAAGTATTCTTCCAAAGCCAGAATTGATATGCTTACCATCGATGGTGCCGGCGGCGGTACAGGAATGAGCCCCTGGCGCATGATGAATGAATGGGGTGTTCCCACCGTTTATCTTCAGTCCCTGCTCTATAATTACCTGGAGCGCATCAGGAAGCAGGGTGAGTTTATTCCTAATATCTGCGTGGCAGGGGGCTTTAGCCTGGAAGATCACATCTACAAAGGATTTGCCCTGGCCGCACCATATGTCAATGCCATCGGGATGGCCCGTGCGCCATTGACTGCAGTGATGGTGGGTAAAACCATGTGTTCAGCCTGTGACGACGGTAAAGTTCCGGCAGACGTGGCCAAAAAGTACGGTACCAGCCGTGAACAGGTGTTTAATTCCCTGCACAAACTTAAAGGTATCTATGGCAACGACATCAATAAAATCCCCGCCGGCGCGTTGGGCCTTTACACCTACTTTGATCGTCTGCAAACCGGCATGCAGCAGTTGATGTGCGGCTCCCGTAAGTTTGCCCTGGAATATATAACACGGGATGACCTGGTCTGTCTGACCCGGGAAGCAGCGGATGTGAGCGGCATTCCCTTTATAATGGATGCGGACAATGAAGAAGCCGACAGAATCCTAAGCCGCAGCTCCAGTGCAGAAACTTACTCCTTTGAACAATACAAACGTCCCGCCAGTTCAAAATAGCAGACATTGCCCTCTGAAGAATGATTTTCGCAGGGAGGGTTCCTTATGGAAAGAATGGATCATCAGGCCAACATCATGGAAATCATGGCTGAAGCCGTACGGTTTGGCTGTCGCAAGGAACAGCTTGCAGAAGAGCAGTTTCTAAAAAAACTCCTGACCGGAGATGTTAATGCGCACAGTAGGCTGCGGTATGCTTTGGCCAAAGGGATCTCCAGGTATCTGGGCAGTATGGACGATAACCTGGAAAGTGTGTACGTTTATGGCTCCACCATGAACGACAATGCAGGCTTTAGCTCCGATATAGACTTAATAGTTAAAGTTAAGTCCAAAAACGGAAAAACCCGCCGGGCCTTTGAAATCCTGGACTCTTTCCTGCGCATCAGCTACAAAATACTCTTGGCTGATGATGAGCTACCGATAAAATGTATGCTGGATGTACAGTTAGTGGATCAAAGAGATATTGAGCAAAAAATAAATTACGGCAGTGTCATTTCCTCTCACAATATCGTTCCTGTTAAGGTCTGGAGCCGTGAAACGGCTACAGTTCCTGCATAACAACTGAATACGCCGCTAAAGCAAAAAGGGAAGCGATTTCGCTTCCCTTTTTGTTATCTTACACAACTTGCCAATCTCCAAGCTTTGTTGACGTTGATGATTACTCCGGTGGGTTCTACAAAAAATATTTCCGCATCTTCATCACAGATGTTAATATACCTGGATAGCTGCCTGTATTCATCATCCCCGTAATTTGTTACAGGATTGCCGCTGATATAGTAGAATTTATGATATAATAGCCCATCGTATGCTCCGCCGTTAACAATGTAGCTTTTGACACGATGAACACTATCTGCATTGCCTGATACAATAATGATTTCCTGGTCGTCAAACAACCGGTCCCTGTCAGTGTTAATCTCCTCGACTTTCACAATTTTCACCTCCATTTAGTAAATCTATACGAACCACCAAAACAGCCTAGAACCTTAAAAGGTGACGATATTCACAAACTCTTCTTAACTTTATCTTAGGATGCCTGTAGCCCACTGTCAAGGCATTGGGACCCTTAATAATTAAATTATCTAAAAATTAGAAAAATTCTGCTCTCCACTCCCTATTCCCCTATAACCATAGTATATCGCCGGATATTTATTCCATAAAAAAAATCACCGTCTTATCACATAGATAAAACGGTGATTCACTGATTTTTGTAATTGGCAGGGGAGACAGGACTTGAACCCGCAACCAATGGATTTGGAGTCCACTACTCTACCAATTGAGCTACTCCCCTGCGCTGCATAGTCTATTGTAGCTTATCTAAAGCGGTTTGTCAAACATTTCTCTATGGCAGATCTGGCAAAAAATGCAGGCTTTTCGAGTATGGATTTACAGGGCGTAGCTTTTTTCTTGAAAAAGGGTAGGGGGTATAATAGAATAGATAATATATCTATTTAAGAGGAATGCCGGAGGTGAGGCAAATGCAGGACAAGATTGGATTTATTGGACTGGGAGCCATGGGTGGTGCGCTGCTTGAGGGATTGCTGGCGGGTGGCGTGGAGCCGGAACGGATTGTGGCTTCCGATACATTGGAGACAAAGCTTAGGGAAGCGGCAGAAAAACACGGCTTAAAAGCCATGCCTGATGTCCGCAGTGTGGCTGAGGCAGCCAGAGTGATTTTTGTAGCGGTGAAGCCTCAGGATATGAAGACATTATTAAAAGAGATTGCGCCGGTGATGAAGGACGGACAGGTTGTGGTGTCTGTGGCGGCCGGCGTTTCCATTCATGATATTGAGAAGCGCTTCGACCGGGAAGTGGGCGTTATCCGGGTGATGCCTAATACACCGTGTTTGGTGGGTGAAGGAGCCATGGCGGCCAGCGGTGGTAAGTATGTAAGTGATGATGATTTACATATGGTGGTCTCCTGGTTGGAGACTTTGGGTATTGTCCGGACTGTGCCGGAGAAGTTGATGGATGCCGTCACCGGTGTGAGCGGCAGCGGTCCTGCATATGTGTACTTAATGATTGAAGCTTTGGCTGATGGTGGAGTGCTAAACGGGCTGCCCAGGGCCATGGCTTTGGAATTGGCGGCACAGACCGTTTTAGGTGCGGCCAGAATGGTGATGGAGACGGGTGAGCATCCGGCTGTTCTGCGGGAGATGGTTACCTCTCCCGGCGGGACCACCGCGCAAGCTTTGTTTACCCTGGAAGATAACGGCTTCCCCGCTGCGGTGCAGAAAGCTGTCAGCGCTGCGGCCCAAAAGTCGAAGGAGCTGGGAAAGTAAATGGACCAGCGGGAGAGTTTAAAGAAAGCGCAGACCGTGGTGGTGAAGGTGGGAACCCGTACCTTGACCCATGCCACGGGCAAGCTTAATCTGCGTTATATGGAAAAGCTGGTGCGGGAGTTGGCCGATTTGGCCAACCAGGGCCGGCATGTGGTGCTGGTCTCCTCCGGCGCTGTGGGTGCGGGAATCGGCAAGCTGGGGTTGGAGCAAAAGCCGCAGAGTATTCCGGAAAAGCAGGCTGTGGCCGCTGTGGGGCAAGGCCTTTTAATTCAGATGTATGAGAAGCTGTTTGCCGAATATGGGCTTGTGGTGGCTCAGGTGCTTCTGACGCGGGATGATTTTAATGACCGCAAGCGTTATCTGAACTCGCGCAACGCTTTGCTGGCCTTGCTGAAGTTTGGCGTGGTGCCTGTAATTAATGAAAATGACACGGTGGCTGTGGAAGAGATTGAGTTTGGGGATAATGACAGTTTGTCGGCGCTGGTGGCCAGTATTATTGGTGCGGACCTGCTGGTGCTGTTAACCGATACCGGTGGTTTGTACTCGGCAAATCCCAAGCTGGATGATAATGCACAGCGTTTAAGTGTGGTGGAGCAAATTACTCCGGAAATACGCCAGTTGGCCGGGGAGACATGTGAGTCACTGGCCACCGGTGGTATGGTTACCAAGCTGATGGCCGGGGAGATGGCGGCAAAGTCCGGCATCCCCATGGTTATTGCCAACGGCTCTGAGGCAGATGTCTTGCCGCGGATTCTGGACGGGGAAGATGTGGGGACGCTGTTTTGTGCCCGGGACAAATGCCTGGAGAGCCGTAAACGCTGGATTGCATATGGGCAGACGGCACACGGTCGCCTGATTGTGGATAGTGGGGCGAAAAAGGCGCTATTGGAATACGGCAAGAGTTTGCTCCCCAGTGGGATCCTGGAGGTAATGGGGGATTTTGAGCAGGGAGAAATGGTGGCCATTGAGGACCATTGCGGTAACGAATTTGCACGGGGACTGGTTAATTACAACTCCGGTGAATTGCAAAGGATTAAGGGGCTGCGGACGGAAAAAGCTGCTGAGGTGCTGCAGAGAACCTGCAGTGAGGCGGTACACAGAAATAATATGGTTGTTAATTCCTAAAAGCGGGCCGGGAAAGGGAGGTTTGTATGAGCGAAGTAATTAAGAAAGCGGCGGAGGCCAAAGAGGCGTCGGTGATGCTGGCCACCGCTTCCACTAAGCAAAAAAATGATGCACTGCTGTCTATGGCTGAGGCCTTACAGAACAACCAGGAAGAAATCCTGGCAGCAAATGCCATTGATTTAGACAACCTAACCAAGAAGGAAGGGTATAATAAGGCGTTTTACGATCGCCTTAAGCTCACCGGTGACCGGGTTCTGGGTATGGTGGAAGGTTTGCGCGAATTGGTGGGGCTTCCGGACCCCATTGGTGAAGTGATGGGTATGCAGACGCGTCCAAACGGGCTGCAGGTTGGCCGGGTACGGGTGCCTTTGGGTGTGGTGGGTATTATTTATGAGGCCAGACCCAATGTAACGGCAGATGCTTCGGGACTGGCTCTTAAAGCCGGCAATGCTGTATTGTTGCGGGGTAGTTCTGAAGCCATTAATTCCAATAAAGCGCTGGTTAAAGTGCTGCGACAGGCAGTAGCTGCTGTGGGCCTGCCGGCAGGAACCATTACACTGGTGGAAGAAACAGACCGCAGTGCGGTTATGGAAATGATGCGTCTTAATACTTATCTGGATGTGCTGATCCCCCGCGGTGGAGCTTCGCTTATCAAATCTGTGGTGGAAAATGCCAGTGTACCGGTTATTGAGACAGGTACAGGCAACTGTCATACCTTTGTGGACCGGAGTGCTGATTTGCAGATGGCAGAAGAGATAGCTTTTAACGCCAAGACCCATCGTCCCGGTGTATGCAACGCCATGGAAACTCTGTTGGTGCATCAGGATGTGGCGGAAGATTTTCTGCCCGGTATGGTGGAAAGGCTGACTGTTGCGGGAGTGGAAGTGCGGGGTTGTGAAAAAACGCAGCGCTCTGCGGATAACGTGGTGGCGGCCACAGAAGAGGACTGGTACACCGAGTACCTGGATATGGTTTTGGCAATTAGGGTGGTGGACTCATTGGATGAGGCCATTTTGCATATCAATAAATATGGGTCAAAGCATTCGGAAGCTATAGTAACTTCTGAGTACCATAATGCCCGGGTATTTCAGTCACATGTGGATGCGGCTGCCGTTTATGTAAATGCATCTACCCGTTTTACCGACGGCGGAGAATTTGGCTTGGGTGCGGAGATGGGTATTTCCACACAAAAGCTGCATGCCAGAGGACCCATGGGTCTTACCGCATTAACTTCCACCAAGTTCATTATCAATGGAGACGGCCAGATCCGTTAGGTCGGACTGGTTGACATATTTCCTGTTTCTGGTGTAAAATTATAGAACGAGAAAAAGAAAAAAGCTGCCTTGGAATAAAAAGAAGATTTTTGAACTCTACCTTTATGGCAGAGTTCTTTTTAACCTGATTATGAGGAGGAGGGCTAGAATGAAAAGGTTTTATGATGGGCTAAAAGACAAGCAAGTTATGCTGGTGGACACCACCCTGCGTGACGGAGAGCAAACCGCCGGTGTTGTATTTTCAAACAAAGAAAAAATTCGTATTGCTCAGATGCTGGACTCATTGGGAGTACACCAATTGGAAGTGGGTATTCCGGTAATGGGAGGCGATGAGAAGGATGCCATCCGCGGTATTGTTGATTTGGACTTGGATGCCAGCATTATGGCCTGGAACCGGGCCAACATTGCCGATATTCAGGAATCGCTGGACTGCGGCGTGGATGCTTTGGCTATTTCCATCTCCACATCCGATATCCATATTACTCATAAATTGCAGACTTCCCGGGAATGGGTTCTGGATAACATGTCCAAAGCGGTGGAGTTTGCTAAAAAGCATGATAAGTATGTTTCGGTGAACGCTGAAGATGCTTCCAGAAGCGACCTGGAGTTTATGATTCAGTTTGCTCTGCGCGCCAAGGAATGTGGAGCTGACCGTGTCCGTTTCTGCGATACGGTGGGGATTCTTGAGCCCTTTAGGACCTTTGATATCATTGCTCAGGTAATCAGGGAAACGGGCATGGATGTGGAAATGCACACCCATAATGATTTCGGAATGGCCACAGCCAACTCCCTGGCCGGCGTAAAAGCGGGAGCCACCATGATTGGTGTTACCGTAAACGGCTTGGGTGAGAGGGCCGGTAACGCGGTGCTGGCGGAAGTGGCCATGGCTCTTAAGTATTTATATAACATTGATGTCAATGTAAAGCCGCGGGAACTGCGTGAGCTGTCCGAATATGTGGCGCTGGCCTCCGGCCGTTCACTGCCGGTATGCAAGCCCATCGTAGGCAGCAATATGTTTGCCCATGAATCCGGGATTCATGCCGACGGAGTAATTAAACATCCCGCCACTTATGAAGTATTCCATCCGGAAGAGGTTGGTCTGGAGCGCCAGATTATTTTGGGTAAACACTCCGGCAGTCGCTCCATTGTGCTAAAGTTTCAGGAGTACGGTATTATGCTTACCGATGCGGAAGCCAGCGAGATGCTGTCCATGGTGCGTTCCGCTGCAGTGGATCTGAAAAGGACGCTGTTTGACAAAGAATTAATGTATATTTATGAAGAATTTCTGCGCAAGAAAAAGAAAAGCAAAGGCGCGTAAAGTTTGCCTCAGATGGGGAACCATAAAGGCACCGGCATTTTGTCGGTGTCTTTTTTATACCGGAAATTATAACGCTTCGCAGTTTGCGAAGCTGCTAAGGAACCCGGTATCGAAAAGCACGCGTTAAGGGAACTGAATAAGCGTGCCTTTCTTAATTTCCATAAACTGTAGTGGAGGCCAAACTGCGTGTTTTTATCCCGTTGGGCCATTAACCGGCCTGTGGCAACTTTGACTTTAATGCTGGCAGTAATGATGCTGGGTGCAGTATCACTGGCAAACCTGCAACTGGACATACTGCCTAAAATAAATCCACCTGTGATGACAGTGATTACAGAGCTGCCGGGAGCTACGGCCGAAGAAGTGCTGACCCTGATTACCGAACCGCTGGAAGGGGTGGCGGCCACCGTCTCAGGAATTGAAACCCTGCGCTCAATTTCCCGGGAAGGAAATTCTGTTGTAATCCTGCAGTTTGACTGGGATGTGGAGTTGTCTGAGGTTAGGACGGAACTGGCAGAGAAGCTGGATATGTTACCTTTGCCGGAAGACGCGGGGCGGCCACAGATTATCCGCTTTGATCCCACCCAGATGCCGCTCTTGCAGGTTTTTGCCACCGCCGGTGACCAAACCTCCATTGAGGATATCTCAGAACATGTGGCCCAAAATGTTAAGCCGCGTCTGGAAGCGGTTCCCGGTGTGGCGGAAGTGCGGATTGTGGGCGGCATCTCCCGTGAGGTGCGGGTAGAGTTGGACATTGACCAATTGTATGCCCACCAGCTGGGTGTATCAAGGATTGCCGGAATGGTAGCCGGAAGTTCAACGGCCCTGCCATTGGGGGTGGTTACCGACAGCGGTGCCAGAAAACACCTTCGTCTGCCGGCAGCCTTTAACAATATTGACCAGCTGCGGCAGCTGCCGGTAAGTTTTGTGCCCTCCGAAGCGGGGCTTGGTGAACCGGTTGAACTGGAGCAGTTAGGCCGTGTTGAAGAGACGCTTGTTGAAGGGGGGTCTGTAACCCGTTTAAATGCCAATCCGGCGGTGGGAATACAGATTCAAAAAGACGGGACAGGAAATACTGCGGCGGTTGCCCGGGCTGTGCGGCAGGAGTTGGAGGATATCAGGGAAGAGGATGGCGGCATGGATTTGGCGGTGGCTCTGGATCAGGGCCTTTTTATTGAGGAATCGCTGCAGTCCAGCGCAGTCAGTCTGATAGCCGGGGGTTTTTTTGCCATGGCGGTTCTGCTGGCCTTTTTGGGAAGCTTGCTTAGTACCTTGATTATTGCTGTGGCCATTCCTTTTTCAATAATAGCCACCTTCATTTTAATGTTTGCCGGCGGCATGAGCCTAAATATCATGACGCTGGGTGGGCTGGCATTGGGCGTTGGCATGTTTGTGGACAATTCCATTGTGGTTATAGAAAATATTTACCGTCATTTGCAGGAAGACAAAGGGCCGGCGGAAGCGGCCCGGGACGGCAGCGGAGAAGTGGCCGGTGCTATTACTGCAGCTACTTTGACTACAATTGTAGTATTTTTGCCGGTAATCTTTGTGGGAGGATTGACAGGGACTTTGTTTCAGGAACTGGCGCTAACCGTAACTTTTGCTTTGCTTAGTTCTTTGGTGGTGTCTCTGACCGTTATTCCCATGTTGGCGTCCAGATGGTTGCGTAAGTTTTCTGCAGGCGAGGGGGGCAGGCGCTTTAAGAAGCGGGAGTCTTTTTTTGGTCGTCTGCTGCACTATTCCCTGCGGCATAAATGGCTGGTGCTGGGAATGGTTGTTCTCCTGTTGGCTCTTTCCACCCTGGGGATATCCCGCATCGGTACTGAGTTTTTGCCTGCTGTGGATGAACAGGTTTTTACGGTGGATTTGCAGCTGCCGGTGGAAACACCCCTAGACCAAACAGCAGAGCGGGTTCGGGAGTTTGAGGCGCAATTGTTGGCCATGCCGGAAGTCAGGCAGGTTACGGCTCTGGTGGGCGGAGGTGCAGGTTTTTCCCGGGCCAGGTCCGCACTGCAGGGTACGCGGGAAAATTCAGGGCAATTGATAGTGGCACTTAAGGAAGATGCCCCTCCTACCTTGGCTGTAATGCATGATGTGCGTGAGAAGTTCATGAAGCAGAAAAACGATGACGAAGAGTTGGCCTTTAACCTTCACTCGTCCCTCTTTTTTGCGCCGGGCAGCAGCGCTAATTTGTTGCAACTAACTCTAACCGGACCTGAATTTGCTCAACTGCGCTCTTATGCAGCGGAATTGGTTGATTCGCTGGCCGATGTAAAAGGTCTGACCGGAACAGAGAGTGCTGCAGACGACAGGCTGCCGGAGATTAGGGTTGTTCTGGATAACGGTGCTGCTTTAAGGAGTGGGCTTGTGCCCCAATATGTAGGCGATGAAGTAAGAGCTGCCATTCAGGGCCGGATTGTTGGTCGGATTCCCGGCACACAAGATTTGCTAAATGTTCGGGTCAGATTACAAAGGGAAGATACCGATGGAATAGAAGCTATCCGTCAGATACCTCTGCAGGCCCAAAATGGCCTGATTCCCTTGCAGGAAATTGCCGCTGTAGAGGAAGGCTTTGGGCCTGCGGCCATTATTCGCGAAGAACAAAAGCTTACTGTGGACGTTTCGGGGCAGGTGGAAAACAGGGACATTGGTTCTGTTCTGGCAGATGCCCTAAAGCGGGCAGATGAACTGGATTTGGCTGAAGGTTATGAGGTGCAGGCGGCGGGAACGGCACAGTTGATGCAGGAAGGGTTTGCTTCCCTGCAAACAGCGTTTATTCTGTCTCTGGCGTTAATCTATCTGGTTATGGCAGCCCAGTTTGAATCATTAAAAGCACCTCTGGTAATTTTGTTTACGGCCCCGCTGGCGGTAATCGGTGTGGTGGCGGCACTGCTTTTAACCAACACCTCCTTTGGTATTACCGCTTATATTGGTCTGATTGTATTGGGCGGTATTGTGGTCAATAACGGCATTGTTCTGGTGGATTTTATGCAAAGAAAAAGACGGCAGGGAGCATCAATGTCTGAAGCCGTTACAGAAGCGGTTCACCAACGCACACGGCCGGTATTGATGACGGCTTTTACAACCATTCTGGGGCTTTTACCTCTGGCGGCCAGTTTGGGGGACGGCGCCGAGCTGCAGGCCCCGCTGGCCAGGACCGTTATTGGGGGACTCTTAAGTTCCACCATGTTGACCCTGGTCATTGTGCCGCTGCTATATGCCATATTCCACCGAAAAGAAAACAGCCCCGCTCAATCCGGGACTGAATAGAGGTATTCTATGTTGCAGTTGGGGCAATAAACCTGATGTGCGCAGTCAAACTGGGCGTGTACCATGCTGTTTTCTTCATAGGGTGCATACGGGCCCAAAGCTTCCTGCAGTGTGCCGCAGTCCTGAAGCTGTCCGTCACATGCCGGGCAGCAGATTTCCAGAGCTTCAAGGCCGTTACAGTACCGGCAGATTTGCTTCATTTAGAAAAACCCGCTTTCTTTTTGCGTTTAGTTTTCTCCCGGTAGCTTGTTATTATGAAGGAATCAGCAACGCAACCGGCTCCTGTAGTGTGGTGATTTGCTTCAAAGGGTTTTTCTCTAAGACCAGTACCGGAGATCTTTGCCCCGGAGTCAGTTTGCCATATCCTGAAAAGCCACAGATTCGGGCTGCGTGTGATGTGGCACTCTTTAAGGCGGCTACGTTTGTAAGTCCGCAGCTGATTAGCTGTGTTATTTCCCATAGGAGGGAGGGTCCGTGAGGTACCCCCACAGCTCCCGCATCGGTGCCTGCTCCGATACAGACATTAAGCCCGGCTGCTTTGGCTACAAGCTGCCGGTGGCGCTCCAGGGTACGTCTGAGGGTTTCACGCTGGTGCGCAGATAAGTTCTTTGACAGCTTTGGCTCAAGCAGATGAATCGCTGCGGGGATGAGGGTGGGAATCCAGGCTGTATCATTCTCAGCCATTTTATGCAAAGTTTCCTCAGATATAAAATATCCGTGTTCTATTGTATCTACGCCGGCTTCCAGGCAGCGTTGTACAGCTTCATCCCCGGTGGCATGGGCCATTACTTTTAACCCGGCTGCTTTGGCATGGGTAACCATGCGGGTCAGCTCGTTTGTAGTAAAAGGTACAGCTCCCGTTTCTCCGTAGTTGGTAAAGCTAAAGATTCCCGAAGCTATTATTTTTATCTGGCCGGCGCCGGAATCGGCCAGCCTGTCTATGGTATGCAGCGCAGCGGAGACATCCTCTACAGAAGTTCCAAGATTGGAGCCGTAGCAGCCGGACCGGTAGATTGCCTGGATGGTGTTAATTACCTTTAAGGGAGAGAGTGGCGCTTTTGTGCCTGGCGGCGAACCTGCTTCGCGAACGGCGGCAATCCCTGATTGCAGGAATTTATTTGCCCTGTTAACAGGTGTATCATTGTTTTTGGTGGGAAGATTTAGATGGACATGACAATCTATCAGGGCCGGCATAACAGTGTGTTTTGTATAGTCTAAAACGGCGCTGCGTATGGCCGGTGAGTCTGAAATTAAACTATTGTTATAATGGATTGATCCGGGGCCGGACAGTGAGTCGGAAAAACCGTCCCATGCGGCTCCGTATTTAATTGTGGCCTCTGCCGGAATGCTGATAATCTGCAATTGCTTCACCCCTTAGTCTTAAATATTATATCACATTTAAATATTATGTCGTTTTTGGAAATTTTCCGTAATTTATGGTAGAATAATTATAATTTGTTGTTCACAGAATGGCATTGCAATACATACATCATTGAGGAAGTGAGATAATGGAAAAAATAAAAATATTTATAGTTGATGACCACGAAGTGGTGCGCTTGGGGCTGCAAGGCTTGTTTGCCAGATATGAGGAGCTGGAAATAGTAGGCGAAGCTGCTTCCGGTGAGGAAGCGGTGCAGGTTGTACCTGTTATCAAGCCCGATGTGGTTCTTCTGGATGTCCGTCTCCAGGGTATTCACGGCGCGGATACCTGTCGCTTAATCACTTCCGCCGTGCCCGGCATCAAGGTTGTGATGCTGTCATCTTTTGCCGAACCGGAAGAAGTCCAGGCCGCATTTACTGCCGGTGCTTCAGCATACGTCCTTAAAAATATTACCAGTGGCAATGTTATTAAGGCTATTAAGGCTGTGATGCAGGGAGAGTCGTTTATTGATCCGGAGATTACAGAACAGGTTATGAGCCTGATTCGCGGAGAAAAAGCTGCGTCGCAAATCAGCGGGCTGAGTAAACGGGAAGAAGAAATTTTGCATTTGGTGGGAGAAGGGAAGACCAATAAAGAAATCGGCCGTGAACTTTTCTTGAGTGAAAAGACGGTTCGCAACCACGTCAGCCGCATTCTCGATAAACTTGGTGTTTCTAACAGATCACAGGCTGCTGCCTTTATGGCAAGACGCAGCGTGATCGAAAAAATGACAGACCACAAAAAATGACGCTTTTCGAGCGTCTTTTTTTGTGTTTATTGACGAAAATAAGCTATTTCAGCGGTTGTAGAATAATTATGGCCGTTAGGTGTGAAGTATTTACTTTGACAAAACTTTGATGAAAGGTTGAATAATGGGACATATGTCCTGTGCAAATAGTACATAGGAATGAGAGCTTTTTTCTTATCCCGGGTGTATATTTAATCTACAGAGAAGGCATTGGATGCTAATGTGACTCTGGTCACAACCGCGGCAGCAGCCATGCCCCAAGCTGATAACATTTTAGGGGGAAGAGAAAGATGTCGAAAAAAGTCTTGCTTGTACTGGTACTCGGCTTGGTATTGGTACTTGCAGCCGGCTGTGGCAACAATGATGCCAATAATCAGCCAAACAATGACAACGATGCAGACGATGTTTCTCCTGCAGTGGCCGAGTTTGTGGGATCTGATTCCTGCAAAGGCTGTCACAGTGGAATTTATGGTGAGTGGGAGGACAGCTGGCACACAGTAAAGGCTTTAGAGGGGCCGTACTTTGGTGCCGAGAATGAAGCAAACATTTACGAGTGGGTCCGTAATGACTGGGATAACCTTACCACGTACATGATTTTGGACCAAGCTGACAGTAATACCCTTTATGTTGCCGCGGAAAGAACTCCTGTAGAAGAAGTTGCTTATGTTGTGGGACAAGTGTACAAACAGCGCTATACTGCTTATTATGATGGTGGTCCCAGAGAAGCGTTTTTGGCCACCACCGAAGACGGCGGGATTTCCTGGACGCTAAATACCGATGAAACCGTTGAGTTTGCCGGCAACAAAGAACGTGCCGGTTACAATTTCCTCTTCATCGAGACACGTCCCAACGAAACGGAAAACCCTAACAAGTACGGTGAACACCGTTCCTGGCAGGAACGCTGTATTGCCTGCCATACCACCGGATTTGACGCCGATGCCTGGGATGAGGCCAAAGAGGACTTTATGGCCGGAGAGCGCGAAGACCTGAAGGATATCTTTGTTGCCGATTTACGCGTGGGTTGTGAAGCCTGCCATGGTCCCGGCAGTGTTCATAACGAAACCCGTTCCGCAGAAGATATCATTAATCCTGCTAACTTCACAGCTTATGAAGACAGAATGATGACCTGTGAACAGTGTCATGACCGTAACTCCAGAAGCATGAGATCCGCCGATGCCAACGATGCCCGTGGTTTTGTGGTAGGTCAAAATCTGGATGATTACCGTGTACAGATTAGCCCCAGCTGGGGAACCGGCAGCCGGAACGTTTCCCTTGACGGCAAAGGCCGCCGTGGCCACCAGCAGAATATGGACATGAGACTTTCCCGTTTCCTGGGTGTGGGATACCATGCCGACCAGGTTTGCTTTGACTGCCACACTCCGCATGGTGTGGGCGTAAATCCAGACAACCTGCGGTTGAGAGACGATGTGCAGTCCTGCACCGATTGTCATGACTTCGATGCAGCCGAGGCTTTTGACGGTTCCCGCGGTTGGGAAGCAGGAGCGTTTGGCGCCTGGGGCACAGAAGCCGGCCGTGGAGGCACTAAGCAGCATTTGTTTAACTTTAACGAGGACGGCTTAGTATACGGCTTGTCTCCCGAGCAGTACACTTGGGTACTGAAGGATGATGGAGATGAAAGTGAGCAAGATGGCTGGCAGGCAATTTGGCCCTGGCGCTTAGATGAATTAGAAGCTCAAGGCAAAACCACTTTCGTGGGAGCAGAGCCCTGGAACCAGTAAGACGTTTATAAGACTCAAAATAATAATCCCTGCGGTAATCCGCAGGGATTATTTTAATATAATTGATTTAAGGCTGTCTGGCATTTTTGCACACAGTTTTCCAGCTCTTTAGCGGCTTGTTCAAATGAGTTTTTAGCTGCGTTGTTTTGTGCTTGTTCCGCTGCAGACCGCAAGTCTGCCGCAGAGCTTTGACACTTCTTGATGGAATCCTCTACAAGATTGCGAACATCACTCATGAATACACCTCCCGATAATGAGTTCATTTGTAAGATCCTTTTTAGTAATTTGCGTTATATAGATGATTTCATGCATCACTTTTATTTTCTAAGGGAAGGATTTTTATGGAGAGCCGAGAATAGTTATATTAAACGGTATTGCTTTTTTTATTTTCCATATGTTATAATTTCCATGTAAAATATTATAAAAACTGGCAGCGAAAATTTTTTTGGGCTTTAATTTTTAGAAAATTTATAGAATTTCAAACATAGATAATTTTCAACATTATGCGCGGTTGCATCTGATTTGTTTTGAAGGCTTTCCTGACCCAAGAGAACAACTTCGGAGGTGAGGAAGTAATCAGGAAGCGGGGAGCCTGATTCTGAATAGACAAAACCAATGAGGAGGGACCGAAAAATGGCTAATATGAAAAACTATGAAGAAACCTACCAAAACTTTAAGCTGGAAGTTCCGGAATATTTTAACTGGGCCACCGACGAGTTTGACCGTTGGGGAAAAGATCCGGATAAATTGGGTCTTTGGGTAGTGGACGACTTCGGTAACGAAACTAAGCTGACTTTTGCAGAATTAACTAAGCTTTCCTGTAAACTGGCAAACGTTTTCCGTGCCAACAATATTCAGGAAGGCGATAAGATTATTACTATTTTGGGTAAAATTCCATCATTCTGGGTTACTATGTTGGCTTCTCTTCGTTCCGGCGTTGTGGTATCTCCCGGTACAGGTCAGTTAACTGCCAAAGATATTCAGTACCGTTTTGATGCCTCCGGTGCGGTGGCCATAATCGTTGATGAGGAAATGGCGGCTAAGGTAGATGCAGTTGCCGCAGATTGCCCCACACTTAAAACCAAAATCGTGGTGGGCAAGCGTGACGGCTGGCTTTCCTTTGATGATGAAATTAGCCGTGCCGACGGGAACTTTGAAGCCACTAAGACTAAAGCGGACGATAACGCTATTTTATACTTTACCTCCGGTACTACCGGCATGCCGAAAATGACAGTACATACCCATGCATCTTATGGTATCGGCCATCGTATTACCGGAAAGTTTTGGCTTGACTTAACAGAAAATGATGTGCACTGGAACTTGTCTGATACAGGTTGGGCAAAAGCTGCCTGGAGCAGCTTCTTTGGACCGTGGAACTGCGGAGCGACGATATTTGCACATGACAGTACCGGTAAATTTGACGGAAAACGCATCCTTGAGATGTTGAGCGACTATCCCATTACCACTCTCTGCGGGCCGCCCACAGCATACAGGGTATTTGTTCAGGATGATCTGAGTAAATATAATTTTAAGAGCCTGCGTCACTGTGTGGCCGCCGGTGAACCTCTAAATCCGGAAGTTATTAACGTCTGGAAAGAAGCCACAGGAACTACAATTTATGATGGGTATGGCCAGACAGAAACGGTGTTATTGGTAGCTAACTTCCCCTGTAATGAAGTTAAGGTGGGTTCCATGGGTAAAACTTCACCCGGTTTCTATGTGGCTATGATTGATGAGGACGGTAAAGAGGTACCCGCCGGCCAGGAAGGTGACATTGCCGTAAGAATTAAGCCTGAGCGTCCCGTTGGCCTCTTTAAGGAATATTATAATGAGCCGGAGCGTACTGCAGCCACAGTACGGGGTGACTGGTATGTAACCGGTGATCGTGGTATCCGTGATGAGGACGGCTATGTCTGGTTTGTGGGTCGGGCAGATGATCTTATCCTAAGTTCCGGCTACCGTATCGGCCCATTTGAAGTGGAAAGTGCCTTAATTGAGCACGATGCCGTTGCTGAATCAGCGGTGGTTGCCAGCCCCGATGAAGTGCGGGGAGAAATTGTAAAGGCCTTTGTTATTTTGGCCCCCGGCTATGAGGGTACGCCCGAACTGGTTAAGGAACTGCAAAACTTTGTTAAGAATCTGACTGCTCCATATAAATATCCGCGCGAAATCGAATTTGTCGAAAGCCTGCCCAAGACTGTAAGCGGTAAAATCCGCCGGATTGAGCTGCGGGATATGGAGAAGGAGAAGAAGCTGAACCAAAATAAATAGTCCGAGGAAGGCAGCACTTCCTAAGACCGGCCGGCCCTTTTAGGGCCGGCCATTTTTGACTTCAAAGTGGAAGATTACCGTATGTGTCAATTATGGGAGGAAGACCGGGGTCAAAGCGTTCGGCAAAGGTTGCTGCCAGTTTATTGCTTTCCAGATAACGCGGTTTTCCGTCGGTGGGTATCATGAAATCAACGGATAACATGATACGGCCTCTGTGAAAGTCCAGGGTCTTAATAAAATGGGATAAGCTGTCCACCGATTCTATATTACCCACTGTAATCTCCGGTTCACCGATAAAATCCGGCAGCGGCATAATTTTGCGGGCCTGCAAAAGTTGCCAGTTACAGCGATGGATGAATCGTTGGCAGGTTGTGCCGTAAGGTTCAACACCTGCATGCGGCTCTTTCCCCAAAAAATGCAGTTTGTGAACCACATGATCCGCATCGGCGGCATAGGGATCACAGGTGGTAATAAATTCGCTGCAGATAATTTGCTGGTGGTGTTTTAAATCCTGCACTAACGACGGCAATTTTTGACGCAGAAGTGTATCATCCCAGACGGTATATGGCTCACCGGTGCTGTTTTTTCCCGCTGAACCGTAAGGAGTTTTAACAATCCAGGCAGTGCCTGAACTTTGCGGTAACAGTGGTTGTGAGTCACGATGATAGCTTTTTTGGATAGGGAGAAATGTTTCGCCGCCATTTTGAGCCAGAAGTTGAGCCAGAGCTGCCTTGGAAGAAAACGTTTCAGGAAGAAACCCGATGACTTTTATATTTCTGGATGCCAGCTTGTTGTATAAATCATCGGACACGGAGCAAAACTGAGTATCTACAATATCCATATCCAGTAACACAGAGAGTTTGCTCTCAGGGCAAAGAAAGACCTTTGCTCCTTGCCGGGTGTAAGCACTTACTAAACCTTCCACATTTTTTTCCTTGCACCCGAAAAGATACCAGGCGGGGTAAAGGTTTTTATTCCCGGCCTGGTACCTCTCGTGTTGTGCCTGCAAGGTATCCTGCGGGCTGAGCGGTTGCAATTGTGAGGGTACCGCAAGCGCTGCGGCCAGCATACTATCATGAACAGCTATGCAGACATTTTGCATTTTCTTCACCTGTTTTGACGGAGGAGTTTTTCCCAATAACGCCGGAATAATGAAGTATGGGCGTTCCCTTCCGGCTCATAAGGTGGGTCCAGTGCTTCCATGGCGGACATATCTTCTGCGATTTCAACGTCTTGATTTAAATCTTTTTTCCAGGGCTCAGGATAAAATGCCATTCTGATTACACCCCCTTGATTGAAATTCGCTGTTGCTTTTTTAGTATTAACCGACAGGGAAAAAAATTGCGAAAAAATCATTGGTAGTTATGTTAAAACAAAGAATGTAACAGAAAAAGCGCGCTCTTTCGGTTTCCTCAGCGCGCGCTTTTCCGTACTGCTCCCATTAACAGCTTCGCTATCTGCGAAGCGTTATAATTCATTTCTTTAAATTTATTGCATCTGATTTTGGGAAAACTGGTTTTGCGCCTGGCTCATTTGCTGCATGTCGGCTTTGGCCGGAGAATACCAACCTTTTTGGTTCATGGCATCAAAAACCTGCTTTTGCATTTGCTGGGAATTTTGCAGGCAGTTTTGCCAGTCACGACGCAAATTATTATCCGCTGCTTCCTGTATGCAGCTGTTAATCAAATTGCAGCTGAATTTCTCATCTTTTAACAAGCATTGAGCGATATCCTGATCTGTCAGCTTTTGCATGGGTTTTCCTCCTTACTGTAGATTCCCATGGTTAAGATGTTTCACCATGGTCTGATAATTTTGTTTGTGGGACTGGGCACAATCCTGGCAAAGCTGCTTGATGGACTGGTCTGTGCACTGCTCCGCCATAAAACTCATAGACTTGTAAGCCAGTTGTTCTGCCTTGAGAAAGTCCTCCAGATACATGAGTTCCCGCTGTGTTAAATGATGCATTTCTTTCCCTCCTCGTATAATTAGCTGTTTTAGTATTGTTTTTGCAGTTGGGAATTATACAAAAGAGTGCCTTTTAATAACAGGTTAAGATGGATTTATTGAAAATGAGGTAAGATAAAAAAAGACAATAAGGTAAAGGGGGGAAATCTTTGCAATTAACTGTTTTGGGCTGTTTTGGGCCTTACCCAAGGGCCGGGCAGAGCTGCTCCGGTTATTTGGTGCAGGAGGGTGACTCTGCAGTTTTGCTGGACTGCGGAAACGGTGTGTTGAGCCGACTGCGCTATTACATTGAGCCCTGGAACCTGGATGCGGTGGTCCTCAGCCACTTACACAGCGACCATGTAAGTGATATGATGATTATCCGCTATGCCATAATGGTAAAGAGATATCAAGAACCCGGTCCTGCACTTAAGGTTTATGCTCCAGCTGATCCTCAATCTGAGTACGACCGCCTCGCGTATAAAGATTTTGTCGCTACCTACCCGGTTACAGAAGATACGTGTTTAAGGCTGGGTAATATGGAGATTACCTTCTCTAAAGGCGCTCATCCTGTTTTGTCACATCTTATTACCATCCAGTCAGGTGAAAAGAAACTGGTTTATTCCGGAGATACGGAATATTTTCCGGAAATGTCACAGCGGATTAAAGGCGCTGATTTGTTTTTGTGCGAAGCAAATTATCTCCGGGAGGATATCCAAAAAGGACATGTGAATCATCTGGCAGCATATCAGGCGGCCAACGCCGCCCTGGAAGGAGAGGTAAAGCGTTTGGTTCTTACCCATCACCACCCGGACCGCAATCAGGAGCACTCGCTGCAGGAAGCCAGGGAAATTTTTGCAAACACAGAACTGGCTGTGGCAGACAAGCAGTATACGCTCTAGTCAAAAAAGGAAAACGTTGCCTGCAAGTCGAATAATGTAGACAATAGGCAGGCGGGGTGAAATGATGAAAGAACATAAGCATTTACTGGCTCTTGATGTGGGTACGCGTAAGGTAACCGGTATTCTGTTGGAGCAATCTGAAAACGGCTATACCGTTTGCGCCGCGGAAACCATGGAGCACCGGACCAGAGCCATGCTGGACGGACAAATACATGATATTCCCAAAGTGGCTGAGGTTGTCAGCGAGGTGCGCCGCAGCCTGGAAGAAAAAACGGAGTGCAAAATCCATAGTGCCGCAGTGGCTGCGGCGGGGCGGTCGTTATGTACATACCGGGGAAGCTCACAGATTCCGCTTTTCTCTTCGCAGCGGATAACAAAGGAAAGTGTGCTTCGCCTGGAATATGCCGCAGTACATCAGGCGCAGCAGCGTCTGCTTTCCGGTCCCGCAGGGCGGGCCCGTTTTGCCGAGCAGTATAATTGTGTTGGCTACAGCGTGGTGCACTACGAGTTGGACGGATCCGCCATCGGAAATCCGGTGGGGCAGCGCGGCAGTACGGTTTCCTGTGAAGTGATTGCTACCTTTTTGCCCCGGGTGGTGGTGGACTCGCTGCGCGGTGTTCTGGAGCTGGCTGGGTTAAAATTACAGTCCCTGACCCTGGAGCCCATTGCCGCATTACGTATGGTGGTGCCGGAAAGTATGCGCCGTCTAAACGTGGCCCTTGTGGATATTGGGGCAGGCACCTCAGACATTGCCATTACCCGTGACGGCACAATTGTTGCCTACGATATGGTCCCGGTGGCCGGAGACGAAATTTCAGAGGCTTTAACCGAGCAGCTGCTGCTGGATTTTATGACCGCAGAAGATGTTAAAAGAAAACTAAACAAAAAAGGCCAGGTAGCTTATAAAAACATTCTGGGTGAAAAGGTGACGCAACCCGCTATCGAACTGCGCTCAGTGGCAAAACCGGCGGTGGAAATGCTTGTCGAAAAAATTTCCCGGGCAATTCTCAATAATAACGGTGGAGCACCGCAGGCCGTATTTTGTGTAGGGGGTGGAAGCCTTACCCCGGAACTCACCGATGCATTGGCCGAAAAATTAGCTATGGATTCGGCCAGAGTAGCTATAAAGGGCAAAGAAATGCTGGGCCTGTTACCGAATAAGAGCAAAAAATATCAGGGCCCGGAACTGGTAACTCCGCTGGGCATTGCCCATACCGCCATTTCCGGAGATGCATTGAAATTTTACCGAGTGGAAGTTAACAAGCAGCCTGTGGATGTCATGGATTTAGGCTGCAGCCGTGTCTCCGATGCTCTGCTTGCCGCCGGCATTGGCTCCAGGGAACTGGTGGGGCCGCCGGGTAAAGGGTTAAGTGTGGAAGTAAACGGACAGGTTACGGTAATTGCCGGAGACATGGGGGAGATGGCAGAAATCCGGGTCAACGGTGAAACGGTAAGCCTGGAGGCTCAGATTGAAGAAGGCGACCGCATTACCTTTGTTGCCGCTAAAGCAGGTGAAGATGCAAGGGCCACTGTAGCTTCACTTTTGGCTCGGAGCTCACCCTTTAGTGTAACGGTCAACGGCACGCAGCACAGGCTGCAGCCCCCTGTTTTCCGTGGCCAGGAGCGGCTAACTCCTGAGACTGAACTGGGCGACCGGGATAAAGTGCGGGTGCTGAAAACCATGCCCTTGTCCTGGGTGCTGGAGGAGTTGGGCATGACGGAGAGTTTTTCCGGTGGTTCCATTCAGGTGACGGTCAACCAGAAGGAAAAACAAATCCCCTTTGGCCCCCGTGTGCTTCGTATAAACGGTAAGCCTGCTGTTCCCCAAAGCGATGTATCCGACGGGGATGTGCTGGAAATAACCGATGACGGCACTTATCCCACCGTCTCCACGTTGACGGAACACAGGCCTCGAACCATTGAAATATCTGTTAATGAAAAAATCACCACTTTTCCTGTTAAGGAAGTAAATTATACACTAAACGGCCGGAAGGTGCCGGGGGAAACGCCATTATCAAACGGCGACCGGGTTGATATTCAGGTTATTGACCATAACATTACCCTGGCAGATATCCTGCACATAATTAACTTGAAACCAATCCACCGCCGAT
>NZ_ACJM01000009.1 GCF_000174415.1 Dethiobacter alkaliphilus AHT 1 | reverse complement strand
CATTAAGTCTTGGGAAGCGCAATTAAATCAGTACCCGATCTCGCCCCGTTTGATTCATCATTCAGATCGACGGAGTTACAATATTGCAGCAAAGATTATCAGAATCTACTTAAGAAGCACGGAATGGGTATGCAGTATGAGCCGTAAAGGCAACTGCTACGATAACGCCTGCGCTGAAACGTTTTTCGGCACTATAAAATGCGAGATGCTGTACCATAAAAAATACGAAACCCGTAAAGAGGCTCATCGGGACATATTCTGGTACATCGAGATATTTACAACCGTAAAAGGCGGCACCAGTCGCTTGGTTATATGACTCCCGCAGAATATAGGAAAACCATTGAAGAGCAGTTACTAGCAGCTTAAGAGTATCGCTCAATGGTTGTCAAGGGCTCGCGAAGCGAGTATGTCGAGGCGAAGGCCGGAGACCCTTTACAACCTGTATAATCCAGAACCCTTGAATCGGGCTGGCGATGCCAGTTAGCGGCATTGACAGCTTGATTACAAAATGGGTAAATAACAGATTTTCAAGCAATCATGAGATTTAATGAGAATAGCTAACTCTGGAGTGTCCAATTTAACGGGAAAAGGTCAGTCCATTATATTTCCATTATATATTGGCAAGCTAATATAAGGAGGTGAACACTTTTGAGAAAGGTGAAAAGCAGCACCACCAGCTGGGTTATCACCGGATTAGGAACAGTCGTAACCGGGATTGGTAAAATGTTGGGCGGAAAAATCGGAGCGGCAATTGCCGGCTTCGGCTTAGCACACGTAGTGCTGGGCATGTTAGACAGGATACGCCCAACTGTTCGACAACGCTCATAGATTCATCTCCAGCCCCCCTACGGGGGCTTTTTTGGAAGCAATTTAAGGAGATATATTTTCACGCCTGTCTAAATATTGCTGAAAAACCGGGTTGTCTTTGCCTTCAAGGTATACTGTTGCGCCCCAATAGTCCTCTCTTGGCTCTGAATCACCTCGCAAGACCCATAAATCCAGATCGTGTATAATGCGGTGAGCATCAACCAGTGCCCTCCAATCCCTTTTATCGATAGCATAAGCAAGCGTAGTTTCAAATACCTCTATATCCTTTAGCATATTTTCATCATCTATGCCACTTCTGCTAATCTTAATCACGCCGATTTGATTCCAATCCCTAGCCTGCGGATCTTTAAACCTTTCAATTCTACCCCAACCGACTAAATTGTTAAGAGTATTATGCGCCGATGTTACAGTCTGGCTAACTTCTTCATCAACCACTACCACCCTTTCCTCCCAGTCATCCGGTGGCTCTACTCCTCTGTTAACCATATTTAACGCCAGGCCGGCAACAACTACAACGGCTATGATAGCCAATGGAATAAGTATTTTTTTCATCACATTCTCCTTGATGTAGTTTTAAAATGTAGACTTTCCAATTATTCACTAATCAAACAGCTGAACCTTTCTACTAGTTCTCCTTTTTTTCCAATATACTCTTCAGCTCTTCAATTTCTTTCTGGGATAGTTCCTGCTCTTCCAAAAAGTTAGCAATCATCACATTCAACGCTCCACCGTATACCCGCTTCAAAAATGATTTGCTTTCCGCCCGAACACACTCGTCTTCGCTAACAAGCGGGTAATAATGATACTTCCTGCTATCTTTTTCATCCTTCTCATAGCTGATAGCTTTCTTTTTTACTAATCTGCTGACAAGGGTCTTAATGGTCCTTGGATTCCACTCGGTAGAGTCCTCCAATGCCTGCACAATCTCCCCCGCAGTCCGGGGAGAGCCTTCCCACAACACCTTCATAACCTGCCATTCTGCCTCAGAAATCCTGGGAACACTGTTCATTTTCTCACCTCTGGAATATGATTTGCTCTAAAACTGCGGTCTTAGATAATTTAAGTTGTCCACTTCGATTACGTTGCCATCGCCGTCGTAAGTAATTAATCTGTACGTGTAGTATTCAACAGTCCTAAGCAGTTCATTTTCTTGATTAAAATGCTCCGTGGTCATTCGTAAATGATTTCCAAGGGTTTGGTCTATTGCAAACTGTCCCTCAGGATAAGTATATTTGTATGTTTCATAGATTTCTCCCAAGCTATTAAATCGCTCAGTTTTTCTTCTTCTTCCAATTTCATTTAATTCTGTTCTTTCAATGAGGGAGCCATTAGCATCATAACGCTCAAGCATTTTTCGTATGTTATCTTCGTTTTTTACAGTAACTAATGTTGCTATCAGTTGACCTGCTCCATCAAGGTATTCTGTAGGCCCATCGTCATAATTAATAACCGTTTCCACTATCTCATTATTATGATCATATTTTTGCTCAATGCTTTTGCCGACGTCTCTGATTAACTCTGTCGCTTCTACCATTTCGCCATTAGCATTGTAGTACTCTGTTCTATTTCCGTCGTTTAAATGGAATGTCTTTCTTTCCCTAATGATTTGGCCGGACTCAGGGTCAATTCTTTGTTCTCTGTTAACAGTGTATCCCTCTTCTGACCTTTCCTGCCAAGAGTCCAACCTTTCCAATACATCCCCTTGCTGATTAACAATTAATGTAGAAAGATAGGTATCATTAAAGGGTAATAGCCGAGAAATACCAATTTTTCTTTTCCACAGATTTTCACCTTCAATAAAAATCTGTATTATACCACTTTCCAGAGCAACATTTTCAAAAGGAACAGGAAGCTCCTGTCCCAGCAGAAATGCTCCTACATGCTCTTCATCAAAAGCCACGTGCTCCGGCCATTCATGGTTGCTAAATTCTACAGGATCAGCTAATATGGCTATCTGAACATCTTTAGGAGCATCAACTAGCAGTTGCCCCGGTTCAAGCTGCGGTATCTCAGGGACTATATCCCCTTCAAAAGCATCCGTTAAAAATATGGCACTGAATATAACTACCAAAATTACAGCCAGCATAGAAAGTCTGTATTTATTCTTTTTAAAAACGGCAATCATGGTCATTCGCTTTTTCAGCGATGACCGGTCATCTGCAATCCCCACCATGCCCGGCAACCGTGTAGATCTTGAAAACTTTTCCAACAGATTAATAATCACGGTTCCATAATTTTTATATTCTTCGGGATGCAGGTAAGACATAGCCAGTGCGTCACAGGCAATTTCCCTGTCTTGCCTCATGCGATAGAAGCCGTACCACAGAAGAGGATTAAACCAATGGACTATCTGCAACAGGGCAACTAGCCAATTGACTATTACATCTTTCTGTTTCACATGGGCCAGCTCATGCAAAATAATATAGCGCAAATCATCCAAACTGATTTCATTTCTTAAATTATCCGGCAGCAATAATCTGGGACGGATAAAACCATACAGAGTGATTGATTTTACCTGCTTTGTTTCTATAATTGGCACTTTTACCCGAATGCCCATCATTTGTTTACAGTCATTTATCAGATTAAGGAGCACTTCATCATTTGTGGAATCTTTATCTTTAATAGACAGCCAAAAGCGCACATTTGTAAGTAAGGTATAAAGCAGCAGCGTCAATATGCCAAATAGCCAGATTATATAAATAACGTTTACTTCATTAGCCGGCTGAATTACTGTGTCCACATTTTGGGGTTCACTTGCCGCTGTTGGCGCTTGAATCTCAGGCGGAGCCACTGCTCCCTCCGGCATTAGTATATCTTGTGGTATTTCCTCTACTACAGGAGTCACATCTCTGTCCGGCAAGTTAAAACTGTGTTCTGTGGGTTGCGTATTGCTTGTTAGATTATAAATGCTTACCGGGCTCTGTGGGGCAAAAGGAAGCAAAAGCCTTAAAACAACCAGAAACCAGATATAATAATGCCACTTCGCTCCCAAACGATCTTTAATCACAAACTTAAACACCAACAAAAACAAAACAAACACACTTGCCATGGCAGAGGAGCGAAGCAACCAATCAAAAACCGGCCAATTGTCCATAAATTAACACCCCAAACTGATTACTGCTGTAGTCATAGTATTATATTACCAACATGGATAGTTCTTGTCAATCAAACTGATGGAAAAAAATGACTAGAGAGATGTTTCTCTAGTCATTTAGTATCAATGGTAAGATCCGACTATGAATTTGGCAGTGCCATTTTCTTCAATAACATCAATTTGAAGTATAGCTACATTACCGGAGAGATTCTTTTCCCACCAATTTGCAAAAGTATCATTGCCATTAATATCGTCCTGGATTTCAACTGTAGGATTATCCCAATCTGCATTAATCAGTGTTTCTGCGTCCAGTAAAATATATATTCCATACAGCCAGCGCTGATCGTAAACGATAAGATCTACTTGTAGCTCGCCAATTAAATAGTCGCTACCTGGCATATCGGCTAATTCTGCAAAAAATGCAGAATACTCTTGTGCTATCTGATCTAGCATTTGCTCTATTCTATTGGACTGAGGTAGGAGTTTTGCGCTAATAAACGTAAAGGGAATGTGTCTGTAGTATTGAATCCCGTCTACACCTGACTCTGCAGGACCTTGATTATAATCAGGAACACCATCCTGTTGTCTGCTTGATGCTTCTCCTAAAATCGCTGTGGCGGTCTGCCATATTTCTTCTCTGACTTCTTGCTCATCATATTCTTCTCTTGGTTTTAAACCGGTTTGGGCAGGGGCATTCTTTTCAACTTTTAGGAGCTTGCCTGAGCTTAAATAATACACATAATCCTCAACAATGAAAATATTTTCAGCTCTATTGTCATTGATACGTTCGTGGGCACTGTCATCTACCTGTGTTCGGTAAATATTCATCCACAGGTCTTCAATATCAACATAATAAATCCAATCCCCATCTACATTAATGTACCCATAACCGCCCACAGGATAAGATGGATTACTACCATCTGTTTTCGTCCTCCTGGTATTAGAAAAGTCGTTGGAATACATCCATTCACCGTCTACTATCAGGTAACCTATACCACCGGAGCCACGGGCAACCAAGCGAGTAAGGTCGCTGCCGTCTGTTCTTACTCTATAGACCCACTTTTGACTTTCTGCGAAGTCATCAATTGAAGCACGTTCACTGGCGATAAAATATGCCCAGCCATCTACTACATTTAGCTCAGATGCATTATGATCAATTATTCTGGTCTGTTCACTTCCATCTAATCTCATCTTATAAGGCACAGTCCCGCCGCTTTCCAATTCAAACCGAAGATAATAGATCCAATCATCAACTACCTGAACAAATGAAGAAGAATGGTCGTTTAAGCGTACTTCTTCGCTGCCGTCAGTCCGTACTCTATAAACGCTCCCTCCCATAGAACGAGTTTCACGATTACGATTTAACGAATGATTGTAATAAACCCAGTTTTCCACAACATTAATGTCCATTGCACTGTTATTGCTTAAGCGGGTATCTTCACTTCCATCTGTTCGCTTCTTATAGAGCCTACCTTCATCCTGTGGATTACTATAATAAATCCAGCCATCCTGATATGCCACAAGGCCACCATTAACTATGTTACCGGTGCTATTTCCCCTGACCTCAGTGACTGCCACTGCACCATTTTCATGCACTTCTTCTAACTGAGAAATTATAGCAGTGTTGCCGTTAGCATTTGTTAAAAACAAGCCACCTAATAGGGCTACAATTATTATAGTAACAACTGATAGTTTATTAGCTCCGCACTTAAATCTATTTATCATAGCAATTCTGTGTTTAATATTGGAGTTGTCCCCTACCACTGCAATCATTCCGGGAATACGCCTCTGCTGGGTGTATTTTTCCAAAAGGGTAATAATAACCTGTCCATACTTATTGTGCTCATTTGGCTTTAAATGTGACATGGCAACTGCATCACACGCAACTTCCCTTTCCTGCCTCATACGGAAAAATGAGTACCATAAAACCGGATTAAACCAGTGCATCACAATTGCCAGTCCTGCAAACCAGTTAATAACAATATCTTTTTGTTTGATATGAGCAAGTTCATGCATAAATACCAAACGAAGCTGCTCTGTGGTAAGTTCTTTAGCAATATCCGGGTTTATCAATAAGGATGGCTTGAAAAACCCAAACAAAGTAACAGTCTTGACTCTGTCCGATTCTATTAAGCGCACATCTTGGCCAATATTCATCTCGGTTTTACATCTGTCTAGTAATGCTTGTAGTATAAGACTGGAAGAATTGCTATTTCTGATACTTAGCCAGAATTTAGCGTTTATCAATGCCAAATAAGCGGCCATTAAAATAAGCCCTGAGAACCATATCACTGATAACAGATAGAATAAGCTAAAATCTGGAGTGGCTGTGCCCTCTGACGGTGTAGAGGTTATCCTGTCACCAGGCACTTCATCTTGAGCAGCAGGAACGTCTTCTTGAGAAGGTGCAGGCACGGGCCTGTTTGTCTCTCCTTCCGAAACATTAACACCTTGATTCGGGGCATACTCATTTTCTATTACAATTGGAAGATTCTGTTGCTGGAAAAATCCTGGAACATTAAAAAAGCTAACGGAGCTTTCAATAGATACAGGTAGTAACAGCCTGATTAACACTAAGAGCCAAACATAATAGTTCCACTTAGCACCTAATTTTTCTTTGACTATGAGCTTAATTAACAAAATAAAAAGAACCAAAATGCTTGCCATAACTGAAGACCTTAAAACCCATTCAAATACCGATGTTAAAGACAACAAGAACCCTCCCTCTAGCAAAGGCTATGACCACTCACCTACTGCACACTGACTACTTATGTAGTCATAATACCAGTTGCTTCAAACCTTGTCAATTACAAAAGAGCGTGTATTCCATCAATACACGCTCTTTTGTGCTGTTTTAATTTGTCAATAACAATAAATTACTATAAACCGTTCATTTTCTCTATTGTAAGTATCATGCGAAAAAGCATCTCATTTAAAGGGGTGGGCACATTATACTGTTTACCCAGGCTGCAGAGTTCCCCGGCAAACATTTCTACCTCAGTTTTGCGACCTGCTTCCACATCCTGCAGCATGGATGTCTTTCCATCGGGAGACATGGTAGACAAAACACGTACATACTCATCAATATCGTCCTCATGGATATCCACACCTACCGCATTCCCCACAGCTATCACTTCCCGCATCACCATCACCATCAACTCTGAGGCCTCCCCAACATCTAAAAAAACACCGTAAGGCGCTCTGAGAATAGCAGATACCTGGTTAATGCCAACATTGACCATAAACTTCCACCATAACCGGCGAATCATATCCCTGGGAATTTCATAAGGTATTTTACTCTTCTCAAATAACTGACGTACCGCTTCAACTTTGGGAGAATAAACCTCATTGTCCCGCTCACCAAAGACAATTTTACCTGTACTGGTGTAGGTAACCTCTGTGCCTTCACGCACAGCATCCATGCCCACACAAATGCCGTAAAGGATCTTATCCATCCCAAAAGCCTCTCCTAGAATCTCTTCACTGGAGATACCATTTAACATTGATAAGATAATAGTATCAGGGCCCACATGGTTCTCCATTACCTTAATGGCCTCTGCCAGGTGGTGATACTTTACCGTTACTATAATTAAATCAGCCGGCTTTGCTGCGTTACCAGGCTCTGCACAGGGAAAGAAATAACGGTTTCCGTTAATTACTATTCCTTGCCTGTACTTTAAGGTTCGCGTTTTGTCCGCCGCAATTTTTATAGTCTCGGGGTCGGCCTCAAAGATACGGCTGGCATATACGCTACCAATGGCTCCAGGCCCCACCAGCACAACATTCTCAATTGTATCCACGTAAATCATCCTTTCGCAACGCTATTACTTGCTAAATCTCTAATAGATTATATCATATTAAACCTGCAAACTGCCTGAAACAATGAAATGCGCAGCATTTGTCTAAATTTTCTGACTATATAGTTGATTAGTATTCCGATGTGAATTATAATTAATTAGAATTAATACAAACTAAACGGTTACGGAGGTTAGAGGATGAAACAAACTTTGCTTGAATCATTTCTGGATGTAGCACCATACTTAAACGAATTAACCATTGCCGAATTAGCTGTGGCCATCTGTGATACGGAAAAATTTATAGCCTACATTCCTGCAAAAAATCTGGACCACAAAATTCAGCCTGGTGATGAGATTAAAGCTGGAACAGTAGCCGGTACTGCCCTCTCTACGGGAAGACGGGTTTTTCGGCGCGTAGATAAAGAAGTCTACGGAGTTCCCTATGTTGGCATTGGTCTGCCCATCAGAAACGAACAAGGCTCCCTCATTGGCGCCATCTCCTTTAATGAAACCACGGAGCGCCAGGATGAGGTTCGTACATTAGCAGATAGCCTGTCAGGTCATGCTCTTGAAATTAGCGCTGCAACACAGGAGCTATCCGCTCAATCTCAGGAAATTGCCTCCACCGGTGAGGTATTAACCAATACAAACGACGATGTTAAAGCGAAAGTGCAGGATACCGGCGCTGTGTTAAAAGCTATTCGCGATATTACTTCGCAGACAAATCTGCTCGGCCTAAATGCAGCCATTGAGGCCGCCAGAGCCGGCGAACACGGCAGAGGCTTTGGTGTGGTAGCAGAGGAGATCCGCAAGCTTTCAACTAATAGTGAAACATCTCTAAAAGAAATTGAAGAAATCCTGTCTTCCCTTAACAGTAATTACAACAACCTGGGTTCACAAATTGAGCAAATATCTTCTGCCTCAACAAATCAGGCTGCAGCAATACAACAGATGGCAGTTTCAGCCCAGGAGTTATCTAATATGGCGCAAAAATTATTGGACTATGCCGGCACCCTGACTGATGAATAAAATTAGACTTCTCAGCCACTTGAAGGCAAAAAATCAGCACCCGTCGGGTGCTGATTCTGGCACTGTTGTCTAGCAGCCTGTAACTTTTTGTAATGCCTCACCTAGCTCTTCTACATTTTTTCAAATAAACCTGCAAAATTATATGATTTTTGTTAATATTGACTAACAGGCTACAAAATGGTTGTAAAATGTAAAAGCATGATATATAAATTTGAGTATTTTTGCAAGAAAAAAGCCAAGCTGAGTTTTCTCAACTTAGCTTCGATAATCAGATGGTGTCGGAGAGGCTACACATATACTCTGCACCAATTACGTTCTTCTTGTTGAGAACCTTTGTTGGTCAATACTTAACCTCTTCCATTTGTTTAGCATCAATTATTATTTTAGTTATAGGGGTGTATTGAATAATGTATGTATTATCCTTTTTAATTTCAAAATCTCCAAATATATCTTTCAGCGTACCATGCCCTTCAGTCTCAACAAGTGTAAAACCATCTTCACGTGTTCGGGAAAAGTTAAAAGCATGATTTACGTTGACCATTTCTTCATTGTATGTACCTCTTATATAATCAATGGCTACTGGTAGTAACATTAACGATAAAACTATTATAAAGAGCCAGCATATCGAATTCTGTGTGGATTTGTCATCATCAAATAGTTTTAGATTGCCGACGCCTAATATTACTAACACTAAAAATACAACAATTAAAAAATAGGTTAATACCAACCTCAGAACTAAATAACTAAAATATTCAATTCCTGCCGGGATAAATGACCAAAGTATATCACGAATAAAGAGTAACAACACCACACTTAAGATTATTTTAACTAATTTCTCTTTATCGTTATTAGCCATTATTCCTCACTTTCTAATATGCGCTTTATTTATAGGTAGACTCAAAAATCACATTAAGTTGCAGGTTATATAATTGCTTGGCAGCATATTGTCTCAGTATATAAAGCGGTTTTTCTTTTGAATAAGCTGAAGTTTAGTTTTGCTTTTGATTCTAGATAATAAAGCACTCCTTTCCCGTGCACTTTCTAATTCCTTTAGTGACAGGAAAATCGGCAGATTATTATTTGAACATATTTTCAAAGTAATATGGTGTCCATGGCATAACGGAGTTTTTATTTTATAAACGCCAGTAATTTCTCTGTAAGCAATGGTTTTTGTTGTGAATAGGTTGCTGTAAATTAGTTGATCCGCTTCAAAGCTAACAGAATAAATGCTACTGAATATGTCTAAAACTGTTGTAATTATTAAATACAATGTAACAATAGCACTTGCCACTGCGAAATAAAAACCATCTTTAATAACATAGTAAAGTGATACAGAAAAGTAAAACAGCATCAACAGGAGAAAAAAGACATACACAATATGTACAGCTGAAGGTTTAGAAACGAACATGCTGCAACACCTCGCAAATACAGAAGAAGGAGTCCCCTGCCCTTTACTTTTTTTTGATATCACATATGGTGGAGGGATGATCTACCCTATACTTATTTTCCTCCCCCTCCCACTATCGATCTATCAAATCTCTAGCAATTGATAGACGATTAGGAACATGAATTAGGAAATCTGAAACTAGTGTCTCTATCTCCTTCTTATCAAACGCTTCGGGATTTGTATAGAACTCAAAGAGAAGTGTTAATTTATCTAATCCTTCAGTCATGTTGTAAGATATGTCAGTAATCGCTTGTTGATCATTATAGCCGGCAGCAGATAATGCTTCTTCTATCCTGGCTCGGATCAAGCTTTTATCACTTATGTCGCAGCCCTTAGTTGATACCTGGCGCACATCGGCGCTAGCAGTACCATCACTTAAATCCATTTTAGCAGCTTCTTCAAATGATAAATTCTTTCCTGACTCCCTGGCTGAAATAAGAGTTTTCACAACCTGCTCTACATTTCCCCCGGCCAGAGCATACCCTTCCAGGCTCATGATGTTTAAATCCAAACCTGCCTTATGAGCTGTGATTAGCGAAGAAATAATCTTTTCAATGTTTGACCGTCGCAAACGCATTCCTAGAAAATAAAAAATGCTTACAGGCACTCCGGCAGCCTTTGTGGAAATCCAAGAACCTAAAGGTATTATCATAATTATAATACTTACGAAAAGCAGGATCAGACCCAGAATAATAATAATTAGCTCCATTCGCTAATGCCTCCACAGTTATTAAGTATGCTCACATATTTTACCATATTTTGCCTTGTTTTCAGATATGCATTTAGTCCAATTTATCATAGGTAATAAGTCCCTGCTGCTACCTACAGCAATGAAAACAGACCCCAAAACTAAAAAAAGCCAAGTTGAGTTTTCTCAACTTGGCTCCATTAATCAAATGGTGTCGGAGACGGGACTTGAACCCGTATGGAGTTACCCACACGGCCCTCAACCGTGCGCGTCTGCCAGTTCCGCCACTCCGACATGTAGGACTCTTAGTAAGTCCATGAACTAATATAACATAACCTACACTAAATTGCAAGGGAGATTATTGGGTACTTTTTGGTGAGTTATTGATGTTATTTACAGTTATGGATCTTTGTGGTCGCCATTGATAAAACTGTGATACAATGAAATCAGCAACTCTTTATTAGGAGGTTGAGATGGAGAAAAAACGGATTGCTCTAAACATCTTGGGCCTTATTGCTGTAGTTTGTGGTGTGTACCTTATTGGTTGGTTTTATAATGAATTGCAACATATTACGGCGAGAACTTTTGCATCATGGCCAATCTTTTTTGTTAGGCCGGTAGTGCCGGTTTTGTTTGGTGCCGCAATCCGGGTTCCGGCTTTGGTAGGCCGTTGGCAGCAGAATAGACGTTTTGACTGGGTCCGATTTGTTTTCCAGGGAATTCCCGGGTTGTTACTGATTGGCTACCCGACGCTCTCGTACATAATGTCCATTCGGCTTGTTATTTCTCCGGGCCTCTTATTTAGTAATGCCTGGTCATATTTATTCGGAGTCTGGGTTGGTACTGTCATTGTGGATTCCATAAAAGCACGTGAGAACATTGCAGTAGACAGTGGAGGTTCCAGCCTTTGAAAAGGATGGTCATGATTCTGTTGAATGTTGTGTTTTTCGCGGTTTATTTTACGATACTGATTTTTGTTGGAAATAGGTTTATTTCTTTGGATAGCAATTTAGGCATCTTTTCCGTAAGCATGTTTGTTTTATTGGCGGCTGTGTTCCTTGCACAGGTTACGGTGGATAAGGTTATTGAAATAGTTACAGAATGAAAAAGATCATCTTTATATGGGATAGCGATTTACCTCCAACAATGTAGAGTGCCTCACAGCAAATGTGAGGCACTCTGTTTTTGTTGCACTATTTATCCGTTGGGCACTTCGTTGTCTTTGATGCCGGTGACCTGGTTTTTTTCGTTTACGGCTACTACTTTGGGTTTAAATGTTTTTATTTCTTCTTCTTCTACCTGGACGTAGGAAATGATGATGACAATATCTCCGGGGGCGACAAGGCGGGCGGCGGCGCCGTTTAGGCAGATGGTGCCGGAGCCGCGTCTTCCTTTGATGACGTAGGTGGCAAAGCGGGCGCCGTTGTTGTTGTTGACGATTTCCACTTTTTCGTAGGGGAGCAGATCGGCTGCTTCCATCAGGTCTTCATCCATGGTGATGCTGCCTACGTAGTTTAAGTCGGCGTCGGTTACTGTTGCACGGTGGATTTTGGACTTACACATTGTTCTTTGCATTTGTTATGATACCTCCACAATAATGTTATCGATTAAACGGGTTTTTCCGAAACGCACGGCCAGCGCAATTAGTGTTTGGCCGTTTATTGTTTCTGTTGGTTTTATTTCATCAGTGTCGACAATGGCCACATAGTCGATGTTAGCCAGTGGTTCGGACTGAATGGTTTGGGTAATAAACTCAGTGATTTTGTTGGTGTCCCGCTCACCGTTTTTAATTTTCTCTTCCGCCTGGAAGAGGCTGCGGGAAAGTACTGTTGCCTGGGTACGTTCTTCGGGGGAAAGGTAAGTGTTTCTGGAGCTCATGGCCAGGCCGTCTTTTTCACGGATGGTGGGCATGATGAGGACTTGTAGGTCCATATTCAGGTCACGGGCCATTTTGCGCAGCACCAGGGCCTGTTGGGCATCTTTTTGGCCAAAGTAGGCCCGGTCCGGGGTGACGATGTTAAAAAGCTTGGTTACCACGGTGGTAACGCCGCGGAAATGGCCCGGGCGCGATGCACCGCAAAGTGAATCTGTGAGACGTTCTACGTCTACAAAAGTGGCATATCCTTGCGGGTACATTTCTTTGACGGTGGGCGCAAAGATCAGGTCGCAACCTGCTTCTTTTGCCTGTGCTGCATCTGCTTCTAAGTCGCGGGGGTATTCTTCGTAATCCTCACCTGCTCCAAACTGGAGGGGATTAACGAAGATGCTGAGGATAATCAGGTCGTTTTTTTCGCGGGCTTTGTGCAGTAAAGAAAGATGGCCGGGGTGCAGATAGCCCATGGTTGGTACAAAACCGACTGTTTTGCCTGACTCTCTTGCTTGTTTTACATGCCGGCGCAGTGTTGCTATATCCCGGATAATTTGCATTTAAAACTTCTCCCTCAGTTTTTCAATGATTGCTTCGTCCATGGTGAAGGTGTGTTCCTGGGAGGGAAAAGCGCCGGATTTTACTTCTTTGCCGTAGATCTCCATGGCGTTTACCATGGGGTTAAAGAAGGTGCCGTACTGTTTTACAAATTTGGGCCGCATATCTGTTTGCAGGCCCAGAATGTCGTGATAGACCAGAACCTGTCCGTCACAGTGGACGCCGGCACCGATGCCGATGGTGGGAATGGTGAGTTTTTCGGTTATTAGTTGAGCTAACTGGCGGGGAATGGCTTCCAGAACGATGCTGCAGGCACCGGCATCTTCCAGTTTGAGTGCGTCTTTTACCAGCTGCTCCGCCATTTTTTCATTTTTACCCTGTACTACGAAGCCGCCCATTTGGCCTACCGATTGAGGGGTCAGGCCGATGTGGCCCACCACGGGGATTCCGGCTTTGACAATTTTCTTGACGGTTTTGGCCATATCTTCGCCGCCTTCCAGCTTTACGGCGGGGGCACCGGTTTCCTGGATGGCGCGGCCGGCGTTGCGGACCGCCACTTCTTTGGAAACCTGATAGGTCATAAAAGGCATATCGATGACCACCATGGCGCGGTTGGAACCGCGTACTACGGCTTTGCCGTGATGAATCATATCGTCGAGGGTTACGCTAAGGGTGTTTTCGTAGCCCAGCACAACCATTCCCAGAGAATCTCCCACCAGGATCATATCGATGCCCGCTTCTTCCACCACTTTGGCAGAGGCGTAGTCATAGGCTGTGGCCATGGTAATTTTTTCGTTGTTTTTCTTCATTTCGGCCAGGGTCAGTGTGGTAACACGTTTAGTCATTATCTGCACCTCCGAGTATTTTCAAAAGATTTTGACGCTCTTGGGACCCAAGGGTTCCTTTGGCTGTGGCCACATCCGCTGTGGCCTGACCCAGCAGATGATAGAGAGGAATGATTTCGGGAATTTGTTTTTCCATTTGGGTCAGGTGTGCCTGTACTGTTTGGGTGTCTCCGCGGGCAATGGGGCCGGTAAGAGCGTTTGTGGTACCGACCTGGGAGATGTTTTTTAAGGTTCCGGCAATGAGGGGGTACAGGGCCGGCAGGCCGTCCTCTTTTTTGACACCTGCTTTTTCCATTACCGTCAGAGCCGAATCTATCAGAGTGGTAAAGTAGTTGCAGGCTATGCAGGCTGCGGCGTGGTAGAGCTCTTTTCCTTCGGTGGGAATCTCCAGCAGCTTACAGCTAAGGTCGTCCACTAACTGACGGGCAGCCGGGAGTGCTTCTTCCTGTCCTTCGATGGTGATAAAGGACCCGGGAAGATTTTTAATTCCGGCGTCAGGGTTGGCAAAGGTTTGCAGGGGATGAAAGGAAATGGGCCGGGCATTGAGTTCTGCTGCGGAATCCAGAATTTTTGAGCTGTGGGCGCCGCTGGTGTGAGCTACTATGCTTTGGGGTTTAAATCCGTTTTGAGAAGCGATTTGGTGGCACACTTCGCTGATGACGCGATCCGGTGTGGTGATAAAGACCAGGTCTGCTTGTTTGGTAAATTGGGTGGGTTCGGTACTGTAAGGGGCGTTGACACGTTGGGCTGCACGGGCGGCTGAGCTTTCAGTGCGGCTGGCAATACCACATATCTGGTGTCCTGCTTGTTGCAGAAGGACTGCCAGCGATGTACCAACGTTCCCTGCACCGACGATAGCAATTTTCATGGGGCACCTCCTTTGTGAAAAGTTTCCCCGGGAAAAAGGAAATGCCTTCTGACATGGTCAGAAGGCATAGAAAGCTTAGGTATCCCGTCCTCCTGTCCCGGGCCGCATTGGCTCCAAGCAGTGCTATGGGGTTTCGTTAAATTGGTATACTGTTTTCAGTACGTTTTGTTGGTACGGTTTGCCCCGCAATACCGTCCGCAAACATTGTAACATTTACTAATCCAATGTGCAAGGAAAGATTTTGTCCATTTCCACCGGATTTTCCAAAAACAGCTTTAAAAGCTTTACTGCATTTTGCATATCGTCCAGGTCAACCATTTCACCCGGAGTATGGACATAGCGGCAGGGAACGGAGATTACCCCGGAGGGAATCCCTTCTTTGGTAAGGTGCATGGCCCCGGCATCGGTGCCGCCGGCTAAAAGAACTTCGTACTGGTAGGGAATCTGGTTGTTTTCCGCCAGGTCGGAGAGCAAGTCTTTTAGGCGGGGATGACAGATTACAGAGGCATCCTTTACTTTGACCGTTGGACCCTTACCAAGGGACACATCCATTTTGGGAGCTTCCGGTGTGTCGCCTGTTAAGGTCACATCAACGGCCAGACCTATGTCGGGATTTATGCGGTAGGTTGAGGTGCGGGAACCGCGCAGTCCCACTTCTTCCTGGGCGGTAAAGACGGCATGAATTTCATTGCTTGTCTGACCCAACTCCTGAATGGCTTTAATCAGGACGGCGCAGCCGGCCCGGTTGTCCATGGCTTTGCCGATAACGCGGTTGTCTGCAAATTCCACATTGCGGTGATAAGTGGCCACATCGCCGATTTTTACTTTTTTGGCTGCCTCTTCCCTGTCTTTTGCGCCAATGTCGATGTAGAGCTTATCCAGAGAGAGTTTTTTAATGTCGTCCAGCTTTTCCATCCCGATGGTACCTACGGTACCGTTGGCGAAAATAAGGCGCTGGCCCAAAAGTACATGGGGATTAACACCGCCAACGTTACTGAAACGCAGGAATCCTTTTTCCTCGATATAGGTAACGATGACGCCGATTTCATCCATATGGGCGGCAATCATGACCTTGGTGCCGTAGCCTTTTTTTACCGCATACAGGTTTCCCATATTATCTGTGTAGACCTCGTCCACATGGTCTTTTATTTCATCACGGATCACTCTTGCTATTTGTTCTTCACGGCCTGCAGGCCCGTATGTTTCACTAAGTTTTTTAAGCAGATCCTTCATGGGGCAAGCCTCCTTCGGCGATGGCGTTTAAGATTCCTTTGGCCAGACGCAGAGTATTTTGATAATCTTCCTGGCTGATAATTGATGCCGGTGAATGAATGTAGCGGCACGGCACGGCAATAACCGCACTTGAGATGCCGGCGTGGGTCTGGTGAATCTTGCCCGCATCGGTGCCCGCCGTGGTCAGACGCCGAAACTGGAAAGGTATATCCAGTTTTTCCGCCGTCCCCACCACCAAATCCACCATATACTGCGGGGCGATAAAGGATGAATCCATCAGAGTGACGGCGGGGCCTCCTCCCAAAGTGGTGACATGGGCTGCTTCCTTGGTATCCATCACATCGGATGCGGAAGTGCTTTCAATGATTAAGGCTATATCGGGATGAACCGAATAGGCAGCCACGCCGGCGCCGCGCAGCCCCACCTCTTCCTGGACGGTAAAAACACCGGTTAACTCCAGGTCCAGGTCTTCCTTTAAAAGTTCAGCCAGTATTGCACAGCCGGCCCGGTTGTCAAAAGCCTTACCTATCAGGCAGTTATCACCGGCTTCGCGGGTTGTGGCGGAAAAAGCCACGTAGTCGCCCACCTGGACCATCTTTTCCGCTTCATCCTGGCTGCGCACGCCGATATCTATGTAGAGGTTATCGATGTTGATGGCTTTTTTGCGTTCGTTCGGTTTTTGCAGGTGAACCGCCTTGGCGCCGATGACGCCGGGGATACGTCTTTTACCCACAACCACCGCTTTGGAAACCAGGACACGATTATCTATGCCGCCTACCTTGGTAACCCTAAGCAGGCCGCTTTTTTCAAAACCAACCACCATCAGGCCGATTTCATCCATGTGTGAGGCCAGCATAACACGGGGTTTGCGCCCGATGCCTTTTTTGACATACAGGTTTCCCAGGGTATCAGTGGTTATTTCTTCAGCGATGGGTGTTAATTCTTCTTTGAGGATTTGGCGCACATCGTTTTCATCTCCGGAAACGCCGTACGCTTCAGTTAATTTTTTTAAGAGCATTTTAATCCCTCCAGAAAAGCAGCGTCTACAGCGGCGATAAAGTAAGCCAAAAGGCGTCCGGAAAGCTTTACATCTTCCAGATCCAGCAGCTCTACTGAGGTATGCATGTAGCGAAGAGGGATGGACACCAGCCCGGTGGGAATGCCGCCACGGGTCACCTGAATAGCCCGGGCATCGGTTCCGGTGGGCGCCGGTGAGACTTCCAATTGGTAGGGAATCTTATATTCTTTGGCAATGTTAATCAGTTCATTGCCTACCTTGGGATGAATATTAGGCCCCAGGGTAAGGGCAGGCCCTTTACCCAATTTAGATGTTTCATGTTCGGGCACACCGGGCATTTCACCGTGGGTAACATCCACGGCAATTCCGATATCCGGAACCACCCCGTAGGTGGCGGTGGCCGCTCCGCGCACGCCCACCTCTTCCTGAACCGTGGCCACGGCAAATACATCTGCTTTATGCTGCAGCCGCTCCAGCTCCTGCAGGCATGTTAAGAGCACCGCAATGCCGGCCCGGTCGTCCATGGCTTTGGCGGCCACGGAATTGCCGGCCAAATCAATCATTTCCCGGCGGATAACAGCCAGGTCGCCCACCGAGACCAGCTTCTTTACCCTTTCTTCCGGCAGAGCAACGTCAATATGTAAATCCTCCATGGAATGGGCTTTGGTCAGGTCTTCTCCGGCAGTGAGGTGCGGAGGCTTGACTCCGATGACTCCCGGCAAAGCTTCCTTGCCGTAAAGTATCACTTCCTGGCCCACAATGGTCCGCGGGTCAATACCGCCAACGGCAGAAAAGCGCAAAAAGCCTCCCTCTTCCACCTTTGTAACCATTAAGCCAATCTCATCCATATGGGCAGCCAGTAAAATGCGAGGGCGGTTTTCACCCGTTCCTTTTTTATAGAAGACAACGTTTCCCAGACGATCCTGGCGCACTTCGTCGGCATAGTCCAAAAAGGCTGCATTTACTATTTTGGCAACATTGTGCTCGTAGCCCGATACGCCGGGAGCCTCACAAATGTCGCGCAAAAAATCCTTTATTTCCAAAAGTTCACCCCCCAATCTATAAACACAGTAACAAAATAAGTTTCCACATTAACCACCATTTTCCTTTAAAAACATTCGTCTTACAAAAAGATTTCCCCTTGGAGGGGAAATCATACTGTACTTACTGTGTTTTTTGCAAAAGTTCGCGGTACAGGCCGGGAATGCAGGACAGTTCTTGGTGGGTACCCTCCTGCTGAATCTGTCCGTCCTCCAACACAATGATTTTATCGGCATACTCCACTGTGGACAGACGGTGCGCAATGATAATGGAGGTGCGACCGGCCAACAGGGTTTCCAGCGCGTCCTGGATTTGTGCTTCGGTACGGGTGTCCACGCTGGCTGTGGCCTCGTCCAGGATTAGGATTGCCGGGTCTCTTAAAAGAGCCCGGGCAAAGGCTATTAACTGGCGCTGCCCCGCTGATAGCATACTGCCCCGCTCCTGTACTACGGTGTCATAACCTTGGGGAAGCGCCACAATGAACTGGTGGGCATGGACAGCTCGAGCCGCTTGCTCCACCTGTTCCTGGGTGGCATTTGGAGTACCAAAAAGAATGTTATCCCGGACTGTGCCGTTAAACAGGAATGTATCCTGAAGTACCAGACCGGTCTGGCTACGCAGGGATTGCAGGGTGACATCGGCGATATTGTGACCGTCTAAAAGAATCTGTCCCGAAGATGCGTTGTAGAAACGACAGAGGAGATTTACCAGGGTGGTTTTACCGGCACCGGTGGGGCCCACCACCGCCAGGGTCTCCCCGGCCTGCAGCTCAAAGCTGACGCCGTCCAGCACTTTCTGATCCTCTTCATAGGCAAAATGGACATCGTCAAATACCAGGTGCCCATCCACCCTTTTTAAATCATAAGCATCCGGTTTATCTTTTTCCGGTTCTGTATCAAGAATACCAAAGATCTTTTCTGCAGCAGCCACCGCCGACTGCAGGCTGTTGTAAACCTGGGAGAGGTCGCGAATAGGGGCGTAAAAACGTGCGGTATAGTCCAAAAACAGATACAGGGTTCCGATGGGAATCAGGGCCTGTATTACCTGGCCGCCGCCATACCAGAGGACGATGGCGGTACCGATGGCGCTGATGACTTCAATAAAGGGCAGGAAAATGGAAAACAGGGAGATGGCATGCATGTTTGCTTCATAGTTTTCCCGGTTAATCCGGGTGAAACGATGGGCGTTTTCCGCTTCCCGGGTAAATGACTGGGTGATACGTACTCCGGAGATGCTTTCCTGCAGATTGGTATTCACATCGGCAATTTTTTCCCGCACATTGCGGTAGGCATAAAGTACGCGGTTGCGAAAATAAGTGGCGGTAAAAAAGAGCAGCGGCAGGGTGAGGAAAGTCAACAGTGCCAGAGTCCAGTTTTCTCCCAGCATAATGATAATGATACCCACCAAAAGCAGAGTATCGCCCACAATATGGGAAATACCGCTGGAGATCATCTCTGTAAGCGCTTCGGTATCATTTGTCACCCGGGACATTACCTTGCCCACCGGCTGTTTGTCAAAGAAGCGAAAAGGCATCCGCTGCAAATGATTAAACAACTGCTTACGCAAGCCGTAGATGGCATTGTGCCCCACCACCGCCATCAGATACTGCTGGCCAAAGGAAGTTGCCCAGTTTAACAGATGGGAAAGCAAAAACAGGGCCACTAATAAATTTAGCCGCGACGGGTCTCCAGGGGCGATGGCGGTATCGATGGCCAGCTTAATAATATAGGGGCCGGCCAGGGTGGTAAGCGACGAAAAGGCCATTAATATTAGGGCCAGAATGGCAGTGCCGCGAAACGGCCGGATATAAGACAACAGGCGTCGCAGGGTTTTAGGATCAATATTGCCTTTCTCGTCCAGGCTTTGGGACTGATGAATCATGTGGTCCACGGATTATCCCTCCCTTCTTCATCGCAGGTCAGGGAATTGCCGCTAAACTGAATATTATAGATCTCCTGATAAAGGGGACTGGTTTCCAACAGGTCCTCATGAGTACCGCGGGCAACGATTTCTCCGCCGTCCATAACCAGTATCTGATCTGCGGCTAAAACGGTGGAAATACGCTGGGCAATGATAAAGGAAGTTCTTCCTGCCATCAATGTGTCCAGCGCACCGCGAATCAGGTATTCGGTATGGGCATCCACACTGGAGGTATAGTCGTCAAGAATGAGGATTTTGGGGTCCTTTAAGAGCGCACGGGCTATGGCAATACGCTGTTTCTGGCCTCCGGAGAGGTTAACTCCCCTTTCCCCCACCATGGTTTCATACCCCTGGGGCAAAGTGACGATAAAATCATGGATTTGTGCTGCTTTGGCAGCAGCAACTATGGCTTCATGGTCGGCTTTTGCATCGCCGTAGCCGATATTTTCGGAAATGGTGGCGGAAAACAAAAAGGTGTCCTGAGAAACAAAGCCGATGGTCCGGCGCAGGGACTGCAGGGTAAAGGACCGGATATCCTCATGATCCAGGAGAACCTCTCCCTCTGTTGGATCGTAAAAGCGGGGAATAAGGCTTACCAGCGTGGTTTTACCGGATCCGGTGGTACCCACAATAGCCACATTTTCCCCGGGTTTGGCGGTGAAGGAGATATTTTTTAGCGCTTCCACCCCTTCGCGGTAGGCAAAGGAAACACTGCGAAAGGTTACCTCGCCTTTCACGTCTAGCAGTTCCCGTGCATCCGGGGCATCATCGATTTCCGGCTTGGTATCCAGAATTTCAAAAACCCGCGCCGCAGATGTGAGGGCGCGCTGCGACAGATTAACCACCCAGCCCAACATGCGCATGGGCATTACCAGCATTAACAGGTAACTGTTAAAGGCAATCAACTCTCCCAGCATCAGCCGCCCGGCAATTACCTCACGGCCGCCGTACCAAATAATAAAGGCAGCTGCCAGGCCGGTGAGAAAACTAAGAAAGGGAAAATAGTACGCCCAGATTCGTACCGCTGATATGTTTTTGTTTAAAAGGGCGGCATTCTCGTTATCAAACTTCTGGGACTCTCCCTCTTCCCGGCCGAATGCTTTTACAACCCGAATACCGGTCAGGTTTTCCTGCAAAACAGAAGTCAAGTCTGCCAACTGCTCCTGAATGACCTGGTATGCAGGGCCTACTTTTTTGCCAAATCGGAAAATAACCACCAAAATAATGGGCAGTGCCAGTACTGTAAGGGCAGCCAGCCGCGCATGCATGGCAAAGATAACGATCAGTACCCCAATAAAGGTGACCGCTCCCTGAAACAGGTGAATTATCCCGAAACCGTAGAAGCGCTTCAGCATTTCCACATCGGCGGTTGCCCGGCTCATCAACTGGCCGGTCTGGGTATTTTCGTAGTAGGAGAACGACAAATGCTGCAGATGATTATAGAGGCGGTTACGTAAATCAAAAATAATTTTCTGGGCCACCCTTTCCATCAAATAACGCTGCCCAAAAGAAAAAACGCCTTTGACTACAGTAACCAAAACAATGCCGCCGGCAATCCAGGGCAAAAGAAAAACCTGCCCCTCCAGGATGGCCTCGTCAATAACCAGACGGATGAACTGCGGAATCAACAGATTCAACACCAGGACAACCAGTGCTGAAAATGCGGCGCCCACAGCCATGGGCCAGTAAGGAACAAGTTTGACAAGCAAACGTTTTAAGCGCACGGATAACACTCACCTTTAATGGTAGCTAAATTATCTGCTTCGATAGGTTTTGCTGACTTCTTGTAATCGTGCGTACACCGCTTCTGCCTGAGATGTGGTCAGCGTTCCGGTACCGCAGCTGGGAGTAAAAATCAGCTGCTTGCGCAGGCGGTCCCGGTCCACTCCTTTTTTCTCCAGGGTTTGAAAGTATTCTTCCAGGCGTTTTAAAAGTGACTGAGCCGACTCTGTTGTAATTTCATCAGATGTGGGTACCAGTCCCCAGGCCAGTGTGCCGCCACGGGACAGATATTCAGCAAACTCGGCGGCGTACAGAACAAGGGAAGTAAAATAATGATAGACATCTATGTTTACAATATCCAGGGGCAACTCAAATAACAGCGACCAGTCCACACCGGCACAGGCATGAACTCCCACCAGGGCACCTTCCTCATGTGCCGCATCTATTAAGGGGCGCAGGCTGTCCTGAATTGCTTCTTTGGAAAGCCCAACAAAAGTGGACTGTCCGTAGCCGTAAATGCCGGGATCGTCTATAAAAAGAATAACAGGCCGGTCAAAGGCCGCCAGGGTCCTGGCCTGCCAACGCACCTGCATTATCAGGCTGCGCACCAGCATATCACGCAGCTCTTCATTGTAGAATGCCGGCTGCATGTTTTCATCGGTAACCTGAAAACCCATGGTTACCGGGCCGCTCAGTTGTCCTTTTATGTACCGGGCCGCACCGGGGCCTTTTTCATGCAAACGCTGCAAAAAGGCATAAAAGCCGGCGGCCGATTCTTTGGGAAAACCGAAATGCTGCGGTGCTTTAGGATCTGTTTCATCCAGCACTTCGCTGTAAAAGGCGGTAATGCGCTCCAGCCAGTCTGCTGCTGCGGTGGGAAAATACGGTGAACGGCCGGGGGCTTCCACCACCAGGCGTCGGTCCAAAAGCGGTGTAAGGTACTGGCGGATAAACCCTTCAGCCGCCCCTGCAGTGGGCAGTTGCGGCCAGTGCGGAATTTCGGGAACAGATGAAAATATCATGCTCAAAGCTGTATCAGCCTCACGCTGAGGAAGACTGCCAATGGCAGTAGCCAAACCGTATAGCTCTTTCATGGTCTACCCTTCCATTCTGAACTGCTTTACAGCTTTGCGCAGTTCCTTCATCTTAGCTTTATTGGCGTTCATCAGGCCGTACTCCACACTGTCCACCAAAGCCTGCCAACTTGCTTCAATCAGGTTGGGCGAGACACCTACTGTCCCCCAGGATTTCTTTTTGCGCTCATCACGGGTTTCAATCAGCACCCGTACTTTAGCACCGGTGCCGTCTTTGCCGTCCAGGACGCGCACCTTATAATCCACCAGGTGGAAATGACGGATTTCAGGATAAACCTGCAGCAGTGCTTTGCGCAGCGCTTCGTCTAAAGCGTGTACCGGACCGTTTCCTTCTCCGGCGGTAAGGTATTCCCGGTTATCCACCCGCACCTTTACCGTGGCCTCGGAGAGAATATTGCCGTTATCGCCGATTTTTTCCACGAAAGTCCTTACTCCCACCAGTTCAAAGAGCCGCTGGTGGACTTTCAAAGCTTTCCAGATTAACAACTCAAAGGAAGCTTCCGCACCTTCGAATTGATATCCCTGGTACTCCATCTCTTTGATACGGTCCAACACCGCTTTTGTTTCCGGGGTTTCTTTGGACAAATCAATATTATGCTCCCGTGCTTTATAAAGCACGTTACTTTTACCGGACAATTCAGAGACGAGAATGCGGCGGGAGTTGCCCACCAGTTCCGGCTGTAAATGCTCATAGGTGTGGGCGTGTTTGAGCACCGCATCCACATGGATACCGCCTTTATGTGCAAAGGCGTTTTCACCCACATAGGGCTGCTGCTCCTGAGGTGACAGGTTAGCCAGTTCCGCCACATACCGTGACAGACAGGTTAACTGTTCCAACTGTTCCGGCTCCACAATCAGCATACTCAGTTTTAATTGCAGGTTGGGAATGATGGTACACAGGTTGGCGTTACCACAGCGCTCGCCGTACCCGTTAATGGTACCCTGAATCTGGTCAAAACCCATTTCCGCCGCAATAATAGAGTTGCTCACCGCCATCCCGGCATCATCGTGGGCGTGAATTCCCAGCTTTGATGTAATCCGGGAGCGCACATGCTGCAGGATTTGCTGCAGGGCAAAGGGCATCATGCCGCCGTTGGTGTCACATAAAACCACCATATCTGCTCCCGCTTCTTCCGCCGCCTTAATGGTGGCCATGGCATACTCCGGGTTATGGCGGTAACCGTCAAAAAAGTGTTCCGCATCATAAATCACTTCCCGGCCCATTTCCTTAAAATAGGCAACGGTGTCGCTAATCATAGCCAGGTTTTCTTCCAAAGTAGTCCCGATGGCATCGGTAACATGAAAATCCCAGGACTTGCCAAATATGGTCACCACATTGGTCTCGGCAGCCAATAATGCCTGAATATTTAAGTCGTCCTGTACCCGGATTCCGGCCCGGCGGGTGCTGCTAAAAGCAGAGATCTTGCTGTGTTTTAAATCCAGTTGCCGCACTTTGCGAAAATATTCAATATCCTTAGGGTTGGAACCGGGCCAACCCCCTTCAATATAATCAATGCCAAAATCATCCAGACGCTGGGTGATTTTTAGCTTATCGCTGACGGAAAACGAAATGCCTTCCCGCTGCGAACCGTCCCGTAGCGTCGTATCGTATACTGTCAGCCTGCTCAAGATGTTTCCCCTCCCAAATTTCGTAACCAGAAAACATTATTTTGGTCTTTTTGGCCAAGTCGCGTAAATAATAGAATAATTATACTATACGCCTGTTGACGTGTCCAGAACAGATAAGGCAAAACAAGGTGTAACACAAAGAAAAGTGGTCAAACTATGGTAAGCAAACCTATTTACAAAGGAGAGAAATATGACTGTACAAGCAGACCTGAAAAAAGCCATTGCCGCTGCAGAGACAGCCAAGGGAACGTATGCAACTTTTGCCGAATCAACCGAAGATCAGCTGGCCAAAGCCATGTACCAGCAATTAGCTATGGATATGGATAACCATATCCAGCAGTTAAACAGCCGCTTAAATTACCTAACCGAAAGCAATCCCATGAACCAGGGACAGCAACAGCAGTAGATTTGCTCCTGAAGCGAAAGCTTGCTTTAAATAGAGCAAGCTTTCTGTTTTTAGAAATTATATATATTTGCATTTGGAGAAAAGCTAAAAAAACAGCATATTTGCGCAGGGAGGTGAGCTTATTGTTTGAAGACCGGTTGTTTCGCGGTTTTATAGCAGGTATTGCCGGAGGTATTATCATGAATATATATGGGGTCATTTCCTGGTTAATAGGTTTTTCCGAAGTACCCTTTTGGCAATGGGCTTCCATAATTATTCTTGGCGAACCGGATATTCAGGGTATCGGACAACACGTCATCGGCTTAATTGGGCATTTGGTTTTTACCGGAATTCTCGGCATTTTGTTTGCCTACTTTTTACCTGCCGTAAGCAGCAGATTATATTTATTTAAGGGTTGGCTGTTTGGTGTGACAATTTGGTTTATAATTTATTCCGTCAGCCACTTATTTGAAGTTGAGGGCACTTTTCCTATAGAACTGCGGACAGCTACCTCCAACGTTATCGGAGCCAGTATATGGGGGGTGGTATTGGCAGCAGTGCTGGCTATACTGGATAAAAAAAGAAAAGTTACATAAGCAAAGCAAGTAAATTCAGTTCCCTTAACCCCTACCTTTTAATGCTGGCTTCCCTAGTAGTTTCGCTCCAATATAAAAGCGCCGTAGCGGCGCTTTTGTTTTAGAACTCAGTAACCTCCCCGCCTCCTTTAATGGGGCGTTCGGTGCGGGTGTTGATATCCAGTGTCATGCCGGGTTCAATGATGCCGGAGCGGGTGTAGCCCCGGTCTTCCCAGAAGCCACCCCTTTCCTCCTGGTGAAACTCGATATCATTTAGCCATTTGCAGGATTTATAGCCCCATAGATGGGGTACCAGTAAGCGCAGCGGCCCGCCGTACTGTCTTTCCAGCGGCTCTCCGTCCACGGCCCAGACCAGCATTACCCGCTCGTTTAGTTCATGCAGGGGAATTCCGGTATCGTAGCCCCCCACGCTGGTGAAGGTGACATACTTTGCCTGGGGCATCAGGTTAATATTTTTAACAAAATCCTGCCACAGCACACCGTCCCATTTTGCCCTCACAGACCAACCGCTAACGGAAGTAAGGCGGGCATCAAGACGGGTGAAGGGCATCTGTTTTAAATCCGGCAGAGAAAAGTCCCGCTCCCCCTCCATCAGGCCCCATACTTTAAGGCGAAAGGTCTGCGGATCAATTTTGGGTATTCCCTCTGCTTTGAAAACAGGGGTGTCTAACTGACTTAAGATACTCATAACGCTCTCCTTTCTCTACAGGTGGTATGATACTCCATAACCGCCGCGGGGATTTTCATATTCGATGTTTTGAGGACAAGCCGGTTCGCATGCCGCACACTCAACACAGCGGCGCCAGAAAATGTCCAGTTTTTCCTCCAATTCATCCCAGAAAAAAACAGCAGACGGGCAGACATAAAGACAGGCACGGAGCCGGCATGTTTTACAGTGTTTGGCATCTTTTAACGTAATATGGCTTTTTTCATCCGGTGTGATTTTAACCAGGGGAAGATATTCTTCTCCGCTCATTATAACACCCCCCAGTTTTGCAAACCGATAAACAAATCATAAACAGTTTTGGCCGGCGCCTGTTTGTCCAAAACCAGGCGGGCCATGCGTTGAACTTTCTCTTTATCTGTGACCATTCCGGCACGGAAAAATTCATAAGCCAGTTCATTTACCGCAGTGTTTAAGAGATAGTCGGCATCACTGTGATTATCATAGTACTTAACCGTATCCTTGGCTTGCTGGATATTTTTCATAAAAAAGGTGTGGTTGAGCCTTCGTTTGTAACCTTTAAGTATGTCGGCGGAAAAATCCTGTTTGGCGCGGGCGTGAACAGCGGTTTCCGCTGCAGCCTTGCCGGAAAGCATGGCCAGGTCGCTGCCGCGGCGCCCGCTGACCATAATGGCCGCATCTCCAGCCACCATCAGGCCGTCATCATAAAATTTGGGCTGAGCAGCTTTGCCGCCGTGGGGTATCATGTGGGCCGCGTAAGCTTCGCTTTTTCCGCCGGCAATCAGGCGGCGGACATAAGGATGTTCTTTTAGTCGGGTCAAAAGCTCCGGAATGGCAACACGGTTTCTGGCAATCTTATCTATGGACATCCCCAGAGTAAGGGAGATGGAATCCCGGTTGGTGAAAATCCCTGCCAGGCCGATGGCCTGGGTTGTGGGGTAGCCGATCATGGCCAGAACTGCTCCCTCATTTTTTTCCAGTAAAAAACGGTCTTCGATTTTTTCTTTGGGCAGGGAAATCACTTCCCGGATCCACAGGCTGAGCAGATTAGCAGGGGTTGGCTTAACCAAACCGGCCTTTTTGGTGATGGAAGCCACCACGCCTTCGGCCAGGATAACCAAATCCGCCTCGGCCGCACTGCCGTCATCCAGGATGACACCCTTAACACGGCCGCGCCCCAGAGTTCTTTTCTCATATAACAGGTCGCGCACCACAGCTTTTGTCTGCAGTGTGGCACCGGCCTGGACAGCCTTGTCTGCCAGCCAGCGGTCAAACCGCGGGCGAAGTACGGTGATTTTGTTGTACGGCGGTTTGCCAAAGCGCAGGCCGGTAAAACCCACCTCCACGGCTGAATCATTATCCAGAAACCAGAGAGAATCTCTGGTTACATTACGCTCAAGCGGTGCTTCCTGCAGAAAATCGGGGACTATCTCCATCATCGGCTCGGTATAAATAGCCCCTCCAAACATGTTTTTATTTCCCGGGGAATCGCCCCGCTCCAGGAGTGCCACCCGCATTCCGTTTTGGGCCATATGTAGTGCTGCAGAACTGCCGGCTGGACCGGCGCCCACAACAATTGCATCGAAACTTGCCAAACTATTCACCTCGTTTCGCAAATAGTTTTTGCGAACGAGGCCAAGAGAATACACGAATTTCGGCCAGCAGCATTCCTGCCAGCACCAGGCTGCCGCCTAACAACACCCTCCCTCCGAGAATCTCGCCCAGTAAAAGGGCGGCAAACAAAGCGGCAAAAACAGGTTCTGCTGAGAGGACAATGGCCGCATGGGTAGATTCGGTATATTTTTGCATGGTGGCCTGCACAAAGAAGGCCAGGGTGGTGGCCAGCACTGCGGTAACAAAGAGCGCCAACCAGATATTTGCACTAAACCCTTGCGGCAAAATAAAAGGCTCGGCTAATATGGCCGGTGGGAAGCTCAAAACAGCTACTGTAACTATCTGCACGAATACCAGTTGCAAAATATTGTGTTGGTGGCAGTAGCGCCCCACATAGATTAGCTGGAGAGCAAAACATACAGCACACAATATTACCAGTATATCACCTATGTTTAAGCGGACACTGGCGCCCAATGACAGCACTGCCACACCGGCAAAAGCAAAAAGAGCGCCGGCCCAGGCATTTACAGGCGGTGATTTTCTGATCAGTACCGCCAATATCAAGGGAACAAATACTACCACCAGGCCGGTTAGAAAACCGGCATTGGCCACAGTGGTGTAAAGCAGCCCCATGGTTTGCAGGGAATGGCCTCCAAACAAAAAAAATCCCAGTAGCAGTCCGGCAAAAACAGTTTCCTTTTTAATGGCGGCGATGCAGCGGGGAGCCAATACCAGCATTAACAGGGCGGCAATGCTAAAACGGTAAAAATTAAAAGAAAACGGCATTATTTCAGTCAAGGCATTTTTCAGCGATACAAATGTCAGGCCCCAGATGCAGGAAACCATTAATAAGCTTACATCTGCGGTTAAGCGTGATATCTTTTTCTCCATGGGTCCTCCATTGTAAGATGTTTGTTATTGCGAGAGCAGGCTTTTTTGGGTATATTATTTTTAAGGGGGAATCTGTCTATGACAGTTCGTTGTATCATGGTTTTCTTATACAAATGGCAAAACGGAGAGCCCCGCTATCTCCTGTTAAAACGCAATCCAAAACTGGGGGGCTATTGGCAGCCGGTGACCGGCTTTATTGACGAGCCGGAGACAAACCGCCATGCGGCATTGCGGGAGTTAACCGAAGAAACGGGTATTGAAGAATATGAGCGGGTTACAGATCCCAATCATTATTTTTTCTTTGATATGAACGGGACATCCTGCTCCGTATCTGTCTTGGCGGTGGAAGTAACAGATCCGCCGGAAATTGAAATATCATTTGAGCATACCGAATGTAAGTGGCTTTCCTACGAAGAAGCAAGGCAAACCCTTTATTGGGAAAATAACGTGGAAACACTGGACAAATTACATCAACAGCTGCTTGCACAGGGCAAACATTAGACCGCCGTTTGGCGGTTATTTATTTTTTCCCATTAGCTTCTTATGATAATAATGGCCGGCATAAAGAGCACCCAGAGGGTTATGGGCCAACACCCGGTCTTTTACGGCCAACGTGGTTACCGGTGCTTTGGAGTGTTTGATAAAAAGGGTATCGTGCCCAACACACAGGCCCAGCAAAACACTGAGTTCGCTACCGGCATTGTCCAAAATGGCCGCCTGGGCCGCCGGATTACAGATTGCTTCAAACTGGCCCGGATTCACTTTGCATTGAGGAGAGATACCAATTTCCTCCTTATCCACCGCTCCGGTTTTGCAGATGGCTGAAACCACTTCAAAGCCATTAGCAGTGAGAATATCGGCAAAGATCCGGGCTTCCTGGCGCAGTCCCAGACAAAAAGCCAGGCCTATTTTTTTGTTACCCAGCCGGTTTGCAAATTCCATAATTTCACGTACCCGCGGCCAGCTGCCATAACCGGTGGCCTCCACTTCAGCGGCAGCATGGGCAGTTTCCCGATCCTCATTCTCATAACAGGTTATGGCCTCACGGATTAACTCCTCTTCATTTTTCCCCGGGCAAAAACCGGGAAATTCCGGGCCATTTTCTTTACAGCGATATGCACCACAAGTTGCGCATTTAGTCATATTAAGAACACCTCTTCTCAGTGTCATTTTATGTTTAAGTTCTCTTTTACCGTCACAAATCCTTTCAGGAAAAGCATAGGCGTTTCAATTCTCTATACCGCCGCAGGTTTGCTATCCGGCACAAAACCGGAACAAAAAAACAGGCCCTGTTGACGGGCCTGTTTCTTTAGTTACTTACTCAGAACGAATGCTTCTACTGTGGTAAAGGGACATATGTTTCGCTCTTGTTCCACATTCTCAATGTGAAATAATTTGTCACCGTCAATCAGATTATCAAAGATAAACAAGCCGGCAACAACAAGTGCGGTCAATAAAATCACAAACATTTTGCTTCCTCCTCTTTTAGCATCACCAAGTTGGCAGCTGTGGTAATGCTTTTTATCATTATAGCGCAGTTGGTGCCCATTGACTATGAAATAGCTAATTGTTTAACTTTTAAGATTTTTAGTTATTAGAATTCTGACAACTTATTCTATCTTTTTGAATCGCCTTTCAGATTGTACATCTCTTAAGCTCTGGTCATGGCCAGACGGGGAGAAGTCTCGGCCTGGCGATAACCTATGGCTTCAGCCAAATGCCGGGGAAGTATGCGGGTCTCTCCATCTAAATCGGCTACTGTACGGGCTACCTTGAGAATACGGTCATAAGCCCGTGCCGACAGATGCAGCCGGGAGAAGGCATGTCGGAGTATATCCCGGCCGGCGGCATCCAGCTGACAAAAAACTTGCAACTCTTTTGTCCCCATTTGGGCATTGCAGGAAATTTCTGACTGCGCAAAGCGTTGGCGCTGCAGGTCCCGAGCCTGGGATACGCGACGCGCTATATTTTTTGACGGCTCCCCGTCTCCTTTGCCTGACACTTCGTCATAACAAAGGCGCATTACATCTACAAACAGATCCATACGGTCAAGTAATGGACCGGAGATTTTCTGGCGGTAGCGGCGCACCTGCCACTCGCTGCAGGCACACTCCACCGCAGGATCAGAGAGCATTCCGCAGGGACAGGGATTCATTGAAGCAAGGAGCATAAAGTTTGCAGGATATGTATATGTTGCCTGCAGCCGGGCCACGGTGACATTCCCCTCCTCCAGAGGTTGGCGCAGCACCTCCAGCGTCTCCCGGCGAAACTCGGGTAGCTCATCAAGAAACAAAACGCCGTTATGTGCCAGTGATACTTCCCCTGGCCGGGGATAGCGGCCTCCCCCGCAAAGAGCGGCGGCAGTTACGGTATGGTGAGGACTGCGAAAGGGGCGCCTGCTGATGCGGGTGGCCGCCGCCTTAAGAAGTCCGGCGGCGCTGAATATTTTTGTGGTCTCCAGGCTTTCTTCCAGGGAAAGGGGCGGCAATATGGACGGGACGCAGCGAGCCAGCATTGTTTTACCTGATCCCGGAGGCCCGCACATCAACACACTATGGCCGCCTGCCGCCGCTACTTCCAGCGCACGTTTTGCCCCTTCCTGTCCTTTAACCTGGCCAAAGTCGGCCTGGGGTGGTGCCGGGTTTTCTTTCTGTTGCGGCACCGGTGGCGGCTCTTTCTCACCGGTTACGATTTCCAATGCTTCCGACAGGGAACTGGCTCCAAGCACCTGCACTCCACCCACCAGCCGGGCTTCCGCCGCATTCTCCAGCGGTACCAAAACCAGACGAAACCCCGCTTCCCGGGCCGCCATCACCATGGACAGTACTCCCCTTACCGGTCGCAGAGTCCCGTCCAAAGCCAATTCGCCAAGCACCGCCAGTGGGACTTCAGATAAAAAAAGCTGGCCGCTGGCCTTTAAAATGCCAACGGCCAGTGCTAAATCCAACTGGGGACCTTCTTTTTTTAAATCGGCGGGAGCCAGATTAACAATTATCCTCTGCTGTGGGAAGCTAAACCCGCTGTTTTTAACAGCCGCCCGCACCCGGTCCCGCGCCTCCCGGACCGCAGTATCGGGCAGGCCTACGATGTCAAAGCTGGGTAGTTGTGCGGACAGATAAACCTCCACATCAACCAATCTGCCTTCAATGCCGACAACGGTACAGCCGGTCACTGTGGCCAGCATCTCATCGCCCCCTATTCTTCCAATTATATCCTTAATATATAACAAACATGTGTTCGTGTCAAGAGCATGAAAGATGGGCATAGTTATACATATATAACATATTTTAAGTTTTCCTAATGCGCAGGAAGAGGATAATACATAGGGAATTTAAACAGAGACAGATAGCAAATATTCGCCAAAGGAATTCTAAGGAGGCTTTTACTATGAGAAAAGCTGCATTGATTCTGGGCTTAATGGTCGTTGCCGCAGTGGTAGCCTTTTTGGTTATGCAGCAGGCCAGACAGGATATCCATAATACTATACAGCAATTCTTTTCCGGTGCCGGCCAGGGCAAAGAGGTTGCTGCAGATTATCTGGATGAGAGCTTTCAGGGGAAAGAGGCCCTGCTAAAATCTCTGGCCGACTCCGAACTGTTTTTTTTGGAAGAGATTGAAGAAATCCGGTTACAATCTTTCAACAGTGCCACAGTTTCATTAGTAATGGGGCTGGGAGAAGACAGATCTCATATGGTTGAGGCACAAATGGCCAGAACTCCACAGGGTTGGAAAATCAGCTCTTTTCCTGAATTAGCACTTGTTCCGGTGGCCATAGTCCTGAACGAAACGCCGGAGACCGTAACCTTTCTCACCGCCGACGGACTGGAACTTTCATTTAATCGCTCCGCCGACATCCAAAGCGCAGGTGAAGGGGCACCCAAAGCGGGGATGCTTGTGGGGGTGGGAGATGAGATTGCCTATTTTGCGGCATTTACACCAGGGGAGATAAATAAACTGCTTACCGTTACTGAGGCGACGCTGGAAGGGGAACTGGCGGGATTTTTACCCACTACGGAGGATACAGCGTTTTTCCGGCAGGAAGAAGGGCTTCATACCGCAGACAGAAGCGATTTGATAGTAGGCATGGAAAATCTCACCGTTTACTGGCAGGACGATCTGATTAAAGCAGTAACGATGCCCGAAGAATTTGTCCCACAAACCATTCGGGCGGCACTAAACACCACAGATTTCCGCGGACTTTTACATGAGAATGTGCAGTTATCGGGACAAAGTCCGCTGACTCTGGAAGACAGAATATCCGGCAATTCTCTGCGGGCAGCGGCGGGAGTAGTTACCATCACTGCATCAGATAATGAAGTTCGGGTAGTACTGCCTTCCGGTGAAAGCCAGGGTTTTGACAACCGCCTCTATATTACTGCCGACAGTGGTCGGATTAGCATAGATTCGCTAAGCCGGGGCAACCCGCGCTTTACCCCGTCATATGCGGGACATTTGGAAGTCAGGGCATTTAACGGCCAGCTCCAGCTTGTCAATGAAGTACCGCTGGATACGTACCTGTATTCTGTGGTGCCCAGTGAGATGCCGGTTTCCTTTGGTGTTGAACCGCTTAAAGTTCAGGCGGTGGCAGCCCGTTCCTATGCAGTATCCTCCATCTATCGCAGCGGTTTTCGTGCCTATGCCGCCCATGTGGATGACAGCGTGTCCTCTCAGGTCTACAACAATGTTCCCGAATACCCGGAGAGTACCAGGGCGGTAAACGAAACATCCGGTCGTATATTAACCTATGGTGACGCCATTGCCGATACCCGTTTCTTCTCCACCTCTTCCGGCGTAACCGCCAACTTTGAGGAAGTGTGGCATGATCCGGCAACCGGGGCCTTTCCCGCTTCCCCTGTTTCTTATCTGGTTTCCGGCCCTCAGCTTAAGAGCGGTTCACTGCCCGATGTGTCAGGCGAAGAAGGCGCCCGGAAGTTTTTTACTTCCGGTGACTGGGACAGTTATGACAAAGCTTCACCCTGGTTCCGCTGGGAAGTGGAAATGACCAGAGAAGAACTGGAAGATTCCATCAAGCAGTTTCTGCCGGAAAGGCAGCGGGCGCAGTCTGATTATGTGCTTACTGAAGAAAACGGCCGGTTTGTAGCAAAAGAAATCCCCGCCGACCCCCTGGGAAAATTAGAGGACCTGCGGGTAATTCAACGCGGTGAAGGCGGCAATATTATGGAGTTGGAAATCGCAGGCGAAAACGGCACCTATCGTTTGCTGAAGGAATATACAATCCGCTTTACGCTGCGGCCGGTCAGAACCAGCGGCAGCCGCGATATCATTCTTAAACGCCATGACGGCTCCACGCTGTCCAATTACACCATTTTGCCCAGCACATTTATGGTGCTGGATATAGAACGGGACAACAACAATCAAATCACAAACATTCGTTTCCGCGGTGGCGGAAACGGCCATGGAGTGGGAATGAGCCAATTTGGCGTCCGCGGCCTGGCAGAAAACGGCTATAATTTTGAGCAGATTCTGGCGCATTTTTATCCGGGGACTGTATTGGAACAGTTATATTAATTATTTATTCATGACTTTAGATGCGGTGTACTACATTCTAGAGACGTACCGGTATTCAATGAACAATTGATACGGTCCATTCTACCTCTCCCCCATAGAGGGCTGACCTACAAGGTTTAGCCCTCTTTTTTTTTGCCGCTATACTTCTATTTCCACGCCGTATTCCCTCAGCCAATAATTTAGCTGGATGAAATACGCTAATAGCTGCGGCCCTCCCATCAACTGGCCGAACCAGGGAAAATTAGCGGCAGCACCTTCAGAATTTATAAACGTTCGCACCGCTTCAGCATTTACCAGTTGATGCAAGGGAGCCGTGGAATCGTCCAGGATACGCTTCACTCCCCGGCTCACTAATTCCAGGTATTGGGGGTGATGTGTTTTGGGATAAGGACTTTTCTTACGATTTAGCACTTCATCGGGAACAATCCCTGCCAGTGCCAGGCGTAAAATCCCTTTTTCCATGTTGTTGTAGTGTTTCATGGACCAGGGGATATTCCACACATATTCCACCAACCGATGATCACAGAATGGTACCCGGGCTTCCAGACCTACGGCCATGCTCATTCTGTCTTTACGGTCCAAAAGTGTGGGCATAAAACGGGTAATATTCAAATAAAACATCTCCCGCATCCGGGCTTCTGTTTTACTTTCCCCCGGCAGGCGCGGCACTTCCCGTAAAGCATCGTTATAACGCTCTCGGACATAATCAGCAGGTTTTACAGCAGCAACCAAGCCGGCAGAAAACAGCTTCATCCTTTCTTCCACATTGCGAATCCAGGGAAACGACGGGGCAAACAATTCTTCCTGTCGTGTGAACCAGGGATAGCCGCCAAACACCTCATCGGCGCATTCTCCGGACAAAACCACCGTTACATCCTTTTTTACTTCGCGACAAAACATAAGTAGTGACGAGTCCACATCGGCCATACCCGGCAAATCACGGGCCAGCAGAGCTTCATGGAGGGAATGGGCCAGCTGCGGAATCTGTAGAAAATTATAGTGATGAGTGGTACCTACTTTTTGAGATACCAGCTCTACCCACGGTGCATCAGCGTTGGGCTGAAACGTGCTGCTTTGGAAATATTTATCATTGTCGGCGTAATCCACAGAATAGGAATGAAGCGGAGCAATACCCTTTTTAGCAAAATGACTGGCCGCAATGGCGGTGAGCGCACTGGAATCCAACCCTCCGGAAAGGAAGGTGGCCACCGGAACATCGGCTACCAACTGCCGCTTTACCGCATCCTGAACCAGATATCGCACAGTCTCCACTGTGGTGTCTAAATCGTCTTGGTGCGGCATGCTCTCCAAAGACCAATACTTTAACTGTCGGCAGCCTCCTTTTTTATCCAGCTGCAGGTAATGACCGGGCTTTAACTCCTTTACTCCTTTGAATACTCCGTGTCCCGGAGTACGGGACGGCGCCATAACTAATATTTCCGCCAACCCTTCCGCATCCAGCCGGGGAGTTACGGCAGGGTGCTGCAGAAGGCCTTTTAGCTCCGAGGCAAAGATAAATGAGCTGTCTGTTTCCGTAAAAAACAGTGGTTTGACCCCCAGCCTGTCACGGGCCATAAACAGCTTTTGCCCTTTCTCTTCCCAGACGGCAAATGCAAAGATACCGTTTAACCGCTGCAAGCATTGAGCCCCCCAGGCAATGTAGGACAAAAGCAGCACTTCGGTGTCGGAATGACCTGAAAAAGAGTAGCCTATACTTTCCAGCTGTGCTCGTATCTCTTCGGTATTGTAAAGCTCGCCGTTGTAGACCAGGACATATGTTTCCCCTTTGTTCTGCCTGATCATGGGCTGGGCGCCGCCTGCCGGGTCCACAACAATCAAACGGCGATGGCCCAACGCAGCGTGCCTGGACAGGTAGCAACCGTCGGCATCGGGTCCGCGAGGCTCCATTACCTGATGCATGCGCTCCACTATGTGCTCTTTATCCGTTAAATCGTCTCTGTAATTAATCCAACCTGCTATCCCGCACATTGTTATCCCTCCACCCTCCAAAATAATATAAACCGGGAACAAAAGCGCCTGTATTAAAGGACGCCGTTGTCCCCGGTTTACCGGATTATATTTCAGTATATGAAGCTTTGCCATTACGGTGACTGTTTGTTTAAATTTTTTCGGATATTTGCTTTTCTCCTTAGCAGACAATATAATAAACAAAAAAGAGAGTAATATTTACCAGGAGGGGAAAACATGTTAGCTCAAATTCAAAACGATATGAAGCAAGCCTTAAAGTCAGGGGATAAGTTCCGCTTAAGTACACTACGTTTATTGGTTTCCTCCATTAAAAACGAGGCTATAGAAAAGCGCACTGAATTATCTGAGGAAGAAGTGCTAACCGTGGTGCAGCGTGAGGTAAAACAGCGTAGAAACGCCATTGAAGAATACCAGAAAGGAAATCGCGATGATTTGGTCAAGCAGGCCGAAGACGAAATCGCCATTCTGGAAGTTTATCTGCCGCAACAGTTAAGCGATGAGGAATTGGAATCTCTGGTCAAACAGGTTATTGAGGAGCAAAATGTCACTTCCATGAAAGAAATGGGTAAAGTGATGGGTAAGCTGATGCCGCAGGTTAAAGGCCGGGCGGATGGGAACCGTGTACAGGCCATGGTTAAAAAAATACTCGCTTAAACAATGAGTGAGCGCATTGGCGCTCACTCATTATTATTTAAGAGCTTATTTAAAATTTCCTCCACATCCGCCACATCTTCTGCTGCGTGGAGTGCGGCGGGTTGGCCGCAATAGTCGATGCAGCTCCATGTTTTAAGGCCTATGACCGGTTTGCCCATTTTCATGGCCAGTCCGATTTCTGAAAGTGTACCGTAGCTGCCGGTTACCGCCACCAGCACATCACAGGTCCGGGCGATGATTACATTGCGGGCATCCCCCATGCCGGTGGCAATGCCGAAATTAATGTAGCTGTTACCGCTGCGGGGATCGTCTCCCGGCAGGATGCCGATGGCTATCCCCCCCGCATCACGGGCGCCTTTTGCCGCTGCTTCCATTACCCCGCTGCGACCGCCGCACACCAGAACGGAACCGCTTTTTGCCACAACGTTACCCACTTCTTCTGCCAACGCCACCACATCAACTCCGCATTCAGCGGCTCCGATTACCCCCACATACTTTTGTTGCACCATATTTTCTCCTCTCTGCTGTTATAGAAAGCCTGAACTATCAGAATTTGACAAGAAACACTAAGAAAATCTATGAATTTGGCACTGGACGAATTAACCCACCCCCCGTATAATATAACTATGTGAAGGAGGGCTCTTATGCACAGAAAAAACCTGCTCTTGTTGTTTGTGCTCATTGTTTTAATCGGCGTCTTTGTTTACCCCCAACTAACCGGAGGAAGTGGCTCTAATTCTGCCGAGGCAGTGGACGTCTCTGCGGTTACTGCTGCCCCGCAACAATATTTGGGCCAGCTGACCATTTCCGGTGCTGTAGGTGCTCTCTACGCCGAAGAGGGCGTTATTGTTATGGTGGACGAAGGCGGCTGTTGCAACATCCCCATACTGGTTCCCCTTAGCCAGGAGCAGCAAAATTTGTTGTCGGAAGCTATTAAAATGGATGTTAATGTCCTTTACAGCGGTGCTCTGCCCCAAATTGGGGACTTTATCGAAGCAACCGGCACATGGACATTTGAAAACGGCGTTTACGACCTGGAAATAGAAACAGTTGCCCGCAATGGAGAAGTTATCAGCAGAGTTAACTAAACTATTAACTAATTAAACTTATTTTACCCCCAATACCCACGTAAATGCAAAAGCGGAAGCCGTTTGGCTTCCGCTTTTTATCTTCTTATCTGAAGAATACATGACCACCAATTGTGCGGGTGACCGGCTGCTGCCGTACCCACTGATTACTGGTTTTTGCCGGATTATAAAAACCGGTGGCACCCCAGCTGGGGTCATTGCCGTCTAACGCTTCCTGGGCAGCTCTTTTTGCACTTTCACCTGCGGGACGATTAATACGTCCGTCCAGCACCGGGCTGTACTGATAGTATCCACCCTCGACCTGATAAACCACACCGGCCAAAGTATTGGGGTAACGGTCACTGCGAACTCGGTTTAAAATGGCCGCTGCCACCGCTACCTGGCCTTCAAAAGACTCACCCTCGGCTTCCGCGTGTACAATGCGGGCAAAAAGGTCCATCTCTTCTGCGGTGAAGTTAAATTCGTCGGCAGGTGCGGAAGTGGTGCTTACTTCAACTGTGGCTTCCGCTGCACTCACTGTTTCTCCCATCATCTCTTGAATCAGTCGACGGGTTTTGGGCCCCACAATGCCGTCCGGATTCAGGCCATGATCTTTCTGAAACTGCTGCAAACTGCCGTAGGTTAAAGGTCCAAAGATTCCGTGAGCATCTTCATCACGATATCCCTGCTCATTTAAGAATTCCTGCAGTTCTGCCACATCTTCACCCCGCATGGTAATGCGGATAGTTCTCTCGCCGAAACTAACCTCGTTAACGGCTTGGGCTACTGTACCTAATACGAAAAACAAAATTAACATTATTGCTGTTACACGAGTAACCATTGTTCTGTTCTTCATACGTTTTTCCTCCTTTACCTCCTAAGCGGCGCTTTGTGTTTTTCGCCGCCCGTACCCCCTGGTCTCTGAGGGATTCGGTTTATTAACGCATGAGAACTATAATAACATGTTATGTAAACTTTCACAATGGAGCAGGACAAGGCCTATTGTGAAAAGATACGCGCAACAAAGCGCTCCTTTCTGCCATTACTAGCAGGGTTAGTAATTCTCACGAATCCGGCCTTATCCATAGAAATGGTAAATTTACCGGCCATTTAGTGGCCAATAGAAAACGAGCCGCAGAAAGGTTCCTGTGGCTCGTTTAGAAGGCGTTTTTGATTATGGTGACTGTGTTGTTTTTGGCGTTAACGGCGGCAACGTCGAAGCGGTACTCTGCTGCGGTGATGCCTGTGGCATTGATAAAGCGGTAAGCCAGATGGCGCAGTTTTTCCTGTTTGCGAAAGTCCACCGCTTCCTGAGGGGTACCCAGACGACTAGAGCGGCGGGTTTTTACTTCCACAAAAACCAGTATGTTACCCGCTTTGGCCACAATGTCAATTTCGCCGCGCTCGCAGCGCCAGTTACGCGCCAGAATAAGATAACCGGCACGCCGCAGGTGGTCCACCGCCAGTTCCTCTCCCTTTTGCCCCAGAGTCTTCATCAGGAGTTCTCCGGCAAAAGCAAAAATGATTTGCGGTGAATGGGACAGGGGCCCAGTTTAGCAATGGCACTGCGGTGTTCAGCGGTGGGATATCCTTTGTGTAAAGAGAACCCGTAGCCGGGATACATTTTTTCCTGCTCACACATTAAACGATCCCGGGTTACTTTGGCAACCACTGACGCTGCCGCTATGGATAACGACAGGCCGTCTCCACCCACTACTCCCTGTTGGGCAAAGGGCAGCTCTTCCAGCTCCAGAGCATCTAAGAGCGCATAATCAGGCTTAACGGAAAGGGTGAGCAGAGCTCGATACATGGCCAGTTTACTGGCCTGCAGGATATTAATATCGTCAATCTCCCACACCTCGCCTATTCCCACAGACCAGGCCACTGCTTCGCTGGTAATAGCTTCATAGAGCTCTTCCCGCTTTTGCGGGGTAAGCTTTTTGGAGTCATTTAAACCGGCAAGGAAAAAATTATCGGGTAAAATTACGGCTCCGGCCACCACCGGTCCGGCAAGAGGGCCACGCCCTGCTTCATCCACACCGGCTATATATGTAAAACCCTTTTCCCGGGCCGCCCTCTCCAATTTCAGCATATTTAAGAGACGTTTTCGCTCCTGTCGCTCTTTTTCCAGCTTGTTTAGCATGCGCTGCGCCAGAGAACGAGCACCGGCCCGGCCGTCGGAGGACAGCAATTCTAATTCTTCGGCAGAAGGCGCCGCTTCTGCCAGGTATTTGTTAATCTCACCGATGGTCATCCGGGAGAACTTCGTCTTCGTCATATGATTCCCCTGCCTTTTCCAGGGTAATGCGCCCCAGGCGCCCTTCCCGAAAATCCTTTACCACCAGCCGGGCGGCGGCTTCCAGATCTACTTCGCCACCTTTAACAAGACATCCCCGGCGTCGGCCTATCTCATTTAAAATATGGCGTGGATCCCCTTCGGCCTGTTCCAGCTTGTACCGCTCGGCAAAGCGCTGGGCATATTCATTCTGCATAAAACCCACCAGTTCCACACCCATCTGCACCGGGTCAAGGATTTCGTCCTTTACAGCTCCTGCGGTAGCCAGGCCAAACGCCTGCCTTTCGCTGGTAATCTTTGGCCAGAGCATGCCGGGTGTATCCAGGATTTCCAACCCTTCGTTAACGCGCACCCACTGCTTACCCTTGGTTATCCCGGGCTTGTCCCCGGTGGCGGCGGCACTGCGTTTGGTGAGCCTGTTAATCAGAGAAGATTTGCCCACATTGGGGATACCCACCACTATCAGGCGAATGGGGCGTTGACCGTGCTTGCGCCGCTGCGGCAGGCCTTTTAAAAGCTGTAGCAGTTTTTTTACTCCATCGCCGGAATTGGCGTTTACAGCAGTAACGGCAAAATAATCTGAGTGCAGCTTCTTCACCCACTCTGCTGTGGCGGAGGGATCTGCCAGGTCCAGGCGCGTTAAAACACCCACCACAGGCCGACGGGCTAACAAATCGCGAATATCAGGATTTTTGCTGCTGTGGGGAATACGGGCATCCAAAACCTCGATAACCGCATCCACAAGTTTCAGGTTTTCACGCAAAAGTCGTTTTGCTTTGGCCATTTGGCCGGGATACCATTGTACATCCATTGTCATCTTCCTGTTCTGTTACGGATGTGATAATAACCGGATTCGGTCCAAAGGCCAGAAAACAAACATGGCCTTGCCTTTAAGTGAATCAAAGGACACAAAATCCACACTGGGATGGCGACTGTCCATACTATTATTGCGGTTATCTCCCAAAACAAAAAGTGCATCATCGGGCACCACAACGGTCTGGAAAGGCCGCCGCGCATCTTCCAATACATAAGGCTCGTCAAGCTTTTCACCGTTTACGTAGACACCATCGGTATCTATGCGCACTTCATCACCGGGTCCGCCGATGACCCGCTTAATAAAATCACGATGATCCGAAGCCTGAAAAACAATGATTTCTCCGATTTCCGGTTCACGATAATAATACTGTACCTTGGAGACAATAAGCCGCTCCCGGTCATCCAGCGTTGGAAGCATTGATTCCCCCTGCACCAAAAACACTTCCACCAGAAAAGCACGAATTACCAGAGCCAGGACCACAGCCACCAGAATTGATTTTATCCATTCCCATGCTTCTTTTTTTTCTGCCTCTAACATTATCTAATGACCTTCCTCCACAATTAAGTAAACAAGAAAGGCTTGCTGTTATACTATTTCAAAGCAAGCTGTTAATACTGTATTCTGCTGCCGCACTGCATATACCAGGCGAGATTATCACTTATTATATTCTAATATAAGAAAGGCGCGCTTTTCAATACTGGTTACCTTAGTTTAACAAACTGGGAAGCGTTATAATTTCCTGCCAGTATAAAAAAAGGGACTGTCTTGACAGTCCACTTTTTTTATCTGCGCCGTTCCTTGATGCGGGCTGCCTTTCCGGTAAGCTTCCGTAAATAGTACAGCTTGGCACGGCGGACAACACCGTGACGCATCACTTCCAGCTTTTCAATTTTTGGTGAATGCAGAGGAAAAGTTCTTTCCACGCCCACACCATAACTGATCCGCCGGACCGTAAAAGTTTCGCGTAATCCAGCGCCTTGACGCTTAATGACTACGCCTTCAAAAACCTGAGTCCGTTCGCGGGTTCCTTCTACAACTTTAACGTGTACACGTACTGTATCCCCGGGGGAAATCTGAGGCAGATCTTTTTTCATTTGCTCTGCTTCGAGCTGACTGATAATATCCATGCTTGCCCCTCCTTTCATTCCAAAACATGCTTATAACAAGAGAAATTATATCATACAGACATACCATTTACAACTATGAGCCTTCGTCGTTGCCGGTGCTCATTTTGTCCAGCATACGCTTCTCTTCAGGAGACAATCTGGCTTGGGCCAGAAGGTCGGGCCGACAGGCCAGCGTCCGCAACAAAGATTGTTGTCTGCGCCACAGGCGAATCTTCTCATGGTTACCGGAAAGAAGTACTTCCGGCACCTTCAGGCCGCGAAATTCCGCAGGCCGGGTATATTGTGGATACTCTAAAAGACCGTCGGTAAACGACTCGTCGGTTACCGATTCTTCCGGGAGCACTCCGGGAAGCAAACGAACCACCGCATCGGTTATGGCCATGGCCGGAATTTCCCCGCCTGTGAGCACAAAGTCTCCCAGGGAAATCTCCTCATCCACCAGTGTCTCCCTTACCCGCTCATCAATACCTTCATAGTGGCCGCAAAGAAGAGTAATCCTCTCCCGGGAGGCCAACTCCCTGGCCTTTTTTTGCGTAAAGGTCTCGCCACCGGGCGTTAACAGAATCACCGGACCCTGGCGTTCATCCTGCTTTTGCAGGTGTTCCACTGCCAGAAAGAAAGGCTCCGGTTGCATAACCATGCCCGGGCCGCCGCCGTACGGGTAGTCGTCAACGCTGCGGTGTTTGTTGTTGGCATAGGCGCGAAGATCGGTAATCTCAATCTGTACATGCCCTGCCTCCACCGCCCGCCGGATAATGCTTTCCTGCAAAGAAGCGAACATGCCGGGAAAAATGGTGATAATATCGATTCGCATCGCAATCACCTCACAGGAGACCTTCAGGCGGATCCACTTCCATGCGCCCGGTATCCAGGTCAATGCTTTTCACCACAGCCTTTAATGCCGGGATTAATACCTGACGGCCGTCAGCTTTGTTTTCCACCACATACACATCATTGCTGCCGGTTTCCAGCACATTTATTATGCTGCCCAGATATGTGCCGTCCACAGTATACACATCAAGACCGATAATCTGGTCCAGGTAGTAGGAATTCTCAGGCAACGGCAGACGCTCCGAAATTGGAATGGTGAGCATTGCTCCCACCAATTCCCGGGCAGCGTCGCAGGAATCTATGCCTTCCAGGCGAATTACCCAGGCCCGCCCGTGGACAAAAGCTTCCACCACATCTCTGGCAGCGGAATGTCCGTCTTTTTCCACAAAAACGCGGATGAGCTCCTTAATCCGCTCCGGATTATCTGAGAGGGGCTGCACTTTCATGCCGCCCTTAACACCGTGGGTTGTAACAACTTTACCTATGGCAACCGACTGCTCCAAAAAATCACCGCCTACTGGACGATTTCCACCATGACCCGTTTTTTCTCATTGACGGAAGCTGCGTTAACCACAGTCCGGATAGCTTTGGCAATCCGGCCCTGCTTACCGATAACCTTACCCATATCATCAGGAGCTACACGCAGCTCCAATGTTATGGTGCGGCTGTCTTCCAGCTGTTCCACGCGGACTTCATCCGGCTGATCCACCAAGGCCTTGGCGATGAATTCTACCAAATCCTTCATTTTCCATCACCGTCCAATGTTCTGCTATTTAGCAATACCTGCTTTGGTAAGCAACGCTTTTACCGTGTCAGAAGGTTGGGCACCTTTCTGCAACCAATCCTGTGCCTTTTCATCGTCAATCTTCAGCGTGGTGGGTTCAGTGGTGGGATTGTAGAAGCCGATTTCATCGATAAAAGCCCCATCACGGGGAGAACGGGAATCTGCAACTACGATCCGGTAGAACGGACGCTTTTTAGCGCCAACACGCTTCAGCCGAATTCTTACTGCCATATACTTTCACCTCCTTGTTCAGGTTAAGAGCTATATATTTACATAAAGGGGAATTTACCTTTTCCCTTGCCCTTCATTTTACCCTTATCCATTTTGCCAAACTGCTTCATCATCTTCTGCATCATGGCAAACTGTTTCAGCAGGTTGTTTACATCCTGCACCTTGGTTCCGCTGCCCATGGCTATGCGCCGGCGCCGGTTGCTGTTAATAATGCCGGGGTCCTGCCGTTCCTTTTTAGTCATGGAATGGATAATGGCTTCAACTTTTACAAACTCTTTATCGTCCACCGACATACCTTTTAGCTTCTTGCCCATGCCGCCCATCCCCGGCATCATTTCCAGGATTTGATTGATGGGCCCCATCTGCTTAATCTGCTGCAGCTGGTCAAGAAAATCATCCAGGGTAAACTGCTGGGTGCGCAACTTTTTTTCCATTTCTTTGGCCTTTTGTTCGTCAAAGGTGGACTGCGCTTTCTCAATTAAAGTCAGCACATCCCCCATGCCCAGAATCCTTGAGGCCATCCGTTCCGGATAAAAGGGTTCAAATGCATCGGTTTTTTCACCCAGACCGGCAAACTTCACCGGGCAGCCTGTCACAGCCCGCACCGACAGGGCCGCACCGCCGCGGGTATCACCATCCAGTTTGGTAAGTACCACACCAGAGAGCCCTAACTTTTCTTTAAAAGACTGGGCTACATTGACGGCATCCTGACCGGTCATGGCATCCACCACCAACAGGATTTCATCAGGGTTTACCGCTTTTTCAATGCGGGTCAGCTCTGCCATCAGCTCTTCATCAATATGCAAGCGGCCTGCGGTATCAATAATCACATAGTCGTTACGGTTCCGTTTAGCCTGCTCCAAAGCGGCTTTAGCCGTCTGTACCGGATCCTGCTGGCCCATCTGGTAGACCGGCACCTCCAGCTGCTCCCCCAGGACCTGCAGCTGTTTAATGGCCGCCGGACGATAGATGTCTGCCGCCACCAAAAGCGGGGAATGCTGCTTTTTCTTAAGCAAGTTGGACAGCTTAGCGGCAGAAGTGGTTTTACCTGAACCCTGCAGACCAACCATCATAATTACTGTGGGCGGGGCAGATGACTGGTTTAGCTTGGCCACCGATTCACCCATCAGTTTGGTCAGTTCATCGTTGACGATTTTGATAACCTGCTGCCCCGGCGTCAGGCTTTCCAAAACCTCCGCACCCAGGCAGCGTTCTTTTACGGTCTTAACAAAATCTTTGACCACTTTAAAGTTGACGTCTGCCTCCAGAAGTGCCAGGCGCACTTCCCTTAAGGCCACATCCACATCTTTTTCCGTCAGTTTCCCCTTACCACGCAGGCGCTTTAACGTATCCTGCAATTTGGTTGAAAGATTTTCAAAAACCATATTAATTCCTCCAGCGCGCTTAGTCCAGCAACCGCTCTACAATTGCCAGCGCCTCCCGGCGTTCACCGGGCCCGATATCTCCGGCGAGAATGCCCCGCAGCCGCCGCAGTTCCTTCTCCTGATCCATAAACCGTTTCACCAGGGCCAGCTTTTCTTCCGCTTTCTCCAGCGTTTTCACGGCCCGCTTTATCAAATCATGCACACCCTGACGGGAGATACCGCTGTTGTCGGCAATCTCAGCCAAGCTTAAATCATCCTGATAATATAATTCCAGGCACTCCCGCTGCTTATCGGTCAGCAGATTGCCGTAAAAATCATACAGCATATTTATTCTTGTAGTATCCTCAAGCATTGTACCACATCCTAAAAAGGCTGTAAAGCATTTTTGCTTTACAGCCTATATTTTACATTAAACAAACCGCAAAAGCAAGCCGTGGACAGAGGGACAGGTTTATTTGTCCACAAAATGAGACAAAGGGGACAGGTGTTTTTGTCTCATCACACCTATTCTCTGCCCTTCTGCTCACCAATCCCTTCCCGGGAAAGGTTTCCCTGTCCCTCTATACACAAATGATTAATAAGATTAAACCTGACCCCCAGTGTGGCTCTCGGTGAAGAGGCCGTCCACGTATTCTATTGGGTCGAAGGGTTGCAGGTCTTCTACGCCTTCGCCGACACCCACCATTTTTACCGGCACTTTAAGTTCGTTGGCGATGGCAATGACGATGCCGCCTTTGGCGGTGCCGTCCAGTTTGGTGAGAGCCACTCCGGTAATGGGGGCTGCTTCATTAAAAACTTTGGCCTGAGCCAGGGCGTTCTGGCCGGTGGTGGCATCTAAGACCAAAAGCACTTCATGGGGTGCACCGGGCAAAGCTTTCTCCACCACGCGGCGGACTTTTTTCAGCTCTTCCATCAGGTTGGCTTTGTTATGCAGACGCCCTGCCGTATCACAGAGAACCACATCGCTTCCCCGGGAAACGGCGGCAGTTACTCCGTCAAAGAGCACCGCCGAAGGGTCTGAGCCCTGCTGATGCTTGATAATATCGCTTTGGGCGCGACCGGCCCAGATTTCCAACTGTTCTATGGCTGCGGCGCGAAAGGTATCGCCGGCGGCCAGCAGCACTTTTTTGCCTTCATTTTTGTAGCGATGAGCCAGTTTGCCAATGGTGGTGGTTTTGCCCACGCCGTTTACGCCCAGTACCAAAATTACCGTTGGTTTTTGCTCAGAGAGCTCAAGGGGAACCACATCCCGGCCCAGTATATCCAATAGCAGGCCTTTTAAAATATCCATCACCTGTTGGGGTTCACGGGCCTTCTCTTCCCGTACTTTCTCGCGCAGGCTGTCGGTAATCTGCATTGTGGTTTCCACACCCACATCGGCGCCGATTAATACCTCTTCCAGCTCTTCATAAAATTCGTCATCAAAAGAACTGCGGGCAAACAGGCCTTCCATCCGGCCCATAATGCCGCTGCGTGTTTTTTTCAGGCCTTCTTTGATGCGGCTAAATATTCCCATGGTGTTCATCCCTTTCACTTGAAAGATCTGTCTTTTAGTATGTTATCAAATATCATTTCCCAAAACCACTTCCATATCAGGCAGAAGCATCGGAGACCTGCTTGTCGGCATCCCGCAGGCGTACCGAAATCAGCTTTGATACGCCCGACTCCTCCATGGTTACCCCATAGAGGATATCGGCCTGTTCCATGGTCCGTTTACGGTGGGAAATAAGAATAAACTGGGTCTGCTCACTATAGGTGCGCAGAAAATCAGTAAAGCGGTTCAGGTTTGCTTCATCCAGGGCCGCCTCAATTTCATCTAGAATGCAGAAGGGTGTGGGCCTGAACTTCAGGAAAGCAAAAAGAAGGGCTATTGCGGTTAGGGTCTTCTCTCCGCCGGACAATAAAGACATATGCTGTAGCTTTTTCCCCGGCGGTTGAGCTACAATTTCCACACCAGCCTCCAGCGGATGGTCGGGATCGGTAAGACGCAAATGGGCGCGCCCGCCGCCGAATAACTCTTTAAATACCACACTGAACTGCTCATTGATGATGGCAAAGGAATGGGCAAATTTCTCCCCCATCCGGCTGTCAATTTCCTTGATGATTCTTAGCAGGTCTTTTTCCCCTTCGCGCAGATCCTCCTGCTGTGCTGTGAGAAACTCCACCCGTTCTGCCACCCGGTTATGCTCATCAATGGCGCCCAGGTTTACATTGCCCAACTCGGTAATTTGCTCTTTGAGGTGCCGGATCTCAGCCTGTGCCGCCTTCTTGTCGTCTAAGGGGTTTGCCAGTTTCTGGGCCTGGTCAAATTCCAACTCCCAGCTTTCCCGCAGCCTGTCCAGAGCCGATTGCATTTCCACTTCCACCCGGCCCTTTTCCACTTCCAGGCGGGCTTGCTTGCGCTCCAGGGAGGTAAGGGATTTTTCCATCTGCCGCAGCTGCTCCGTTTCTTCCCTAAATGCTGTGGTTTTGGCCTTCAGGTCTTCTTCCCTGTTTACCAGTACTTTAAGAAGATCAGAGCGCTCTTTTTCTAAGGCTGTGGTTTCTTCTTTGCTGGCCTCGATGGTGGAATCCATCTCCAGCCGCAGCGTTTTTTGTGCCCGTATTTCTGCCTCTTTCTGCCGGCGGCGTTTTTCCAGTTGCTCCTGCTCACCGGCCAGCCGCTCCAGCTCCTGCTGAAAATGTTCGTATTGTTTCTGCAAAGAAGCAACCCGCACACGGCACTCCGTATACTGCTCACGTAAACTTCGTTTTTCTTCCTCCCGGGCCGACAGAAGCCCGGATAGCTGCGCCAATTCCACCCGCAGCGCTCGCTCCTGCTCCTGGCACTCACCCAGCTTTTCCAAAGCAGCCGTCAGGGCAGCGCTACGTTCCCGGCGTTTTTGCTCCAGTGCATCCAGTTCGTCAGACAAGCCTTTTTCTGCCTGGAGGACGGCATCGGTCTGCTGTGCCAAGAGGGCGATTTCGTTTTCTTTTAGTCCCAGTGATAAATCCAGATTTTTCAGCTTTTCTTCATGGGCCAAAATATCATTGGCGCAGGCCTGCAGACTGTTTTCCACTTCCGCTTGTTGGCTTTCGGTCTGCTGCAGCCCTTTATTTATCGCTGCAATTTCCGTTTTCAGGGCTGCTGTTTGTTTACGGCGAGTCAATACGCCGCTTTGTTGCTTTTTATCAAAGCCGCCGGACATGGCGCCTCCGGGTAAAATAACATCACCCTCGACGGTTACCACCCGTTCACGAAAACGCAGCATGCGGGCCACCGGCACCGCCGCTTCCAGATTTTCCACCACATGGACCCGGGCCAGAAGAGACTCCGCCACATCGGTGAACCGCTCTTCTGTTTGCACCAGATCGGCGGCAACGCCAATATAGCCGGGCTGGTCGGCCAGCCCCACGGGAGGATTGCGCCGCGGCTGCACGCTAAGAGTATTCAGGGGCAAAAACGTTGCCCGTCCGCCTTTGGTTTTTTTCAGAAAGGCGATGGCTTCCTTGGCCACGCCGTCATTTTCTGCCACCAGGTTTTGCAAAGCAGTACCCAGAGCAGCTTCCACTGCGGCCACATATGTAGGGGGTACCTGTAAAATATCTGCCACCGTTCCCTGAATACCGGGAAAGGCCCGTTGTTTTTTCTGGGCCGCCAAAACCGATTTAACGCCTTGATGAAAGCCGGCCATGGCTTCTTCCAACTCCGTTAGCAGGCGCAACCGGTGTTTTTTATCCGCCAGCTCTTTTTCCTGCTCCTTTTGCCGGTTGGAAAGCTCCATGCTCCGGTGAGTTAACTCTTCCCGCTGCTTTTGAAGTGCCTCGCCCTGTTTCTGCAGCTGCTCTTTTTGCGCCAGCAGCTCATCCTTTTGGGCTAACAAGGCTTGTCCCTGATGGTTTAAAGCTGCGGTCTGAGACGCTTTTTCTTCCTGTTGAACATATAAGTTCTGCCGGGTCTCCTGAAGTTGCTCCAACTCCAGCTCCAGGCGGTCATGCTCGGTCTGCAGCTGCCGCACCATAGGCAATAGCTTTTCCAGTTCCTGCTGGCCGGCATGGGAACGTACTGCCTCCGGGGAGGTTTCCATATCTGTTAGGGCCTTCTGGGCATTAATTAGTTCCTCTTTGGCCTGCTTCAGCGTTTCATTTACCGCTGCCATCTCTTTTTCAATGCGAACACCATGCTGAGCCAGGATTTCTTTTTGGTCATCTAAGTCATTTAGGTATGCCGCGCCGTCTGCCAACTGCCGCTCCACTCCATGGATTTTCTCCTGGGTAACGGCACTTTTACCCTGAATTTTCTCCAGTTCAGAGCCAAGTCGCTGTGCTTCCTTCTGCATAGCACTAACAGCAGCCTGCTCCTCATCCAGGGCTAGCTGTTTAGTTGCCAATTCATTCTCACCGCGGCCCGTGGCGGTTTGTTTTTCCAAGAGCTCATCTGCCGCCGCCCGCGCCTTTTCATCCACTTCATACCAGCGTGTTCGCAGCTGCTCTGCATCATGAACCAGCACATCTATCTCCCGGTTTTTTAGCTTGTCCCGCAGCTGCAGGTATTTTTGTGCCGTGTCTGCCTGCTCTGAAAGGGGCTCAAGCTGTCCGGAGAGTTCATGAATAATGTCGCCTACCCGCAGCAGGTTTTCAGCGGTTTCTGCCAGACGCCGCTGCGCTTCCCGTTTGCGTGTTTTATATTTTAAGATACCCGCCGCTTCTTCGAAAATCTGGCGGCGCTCCTCGGGCCGGGCGTTTAATATTTCGTCTACGCGGCCCTGTCCGATAAAGGAATAAGCCTCCTTGCCAATGCCTGTATCCATAAACAACTCCAGGATATCTTTTAGGCGGCAGGGGCGTTTGTTCAAAAGGTATTCGCTTTCCCCGGTACGATACAGACGCCGTGTAACGGTGACTTCCTGATAATCCAAACCCAGTGCGCCGTCGCTGTGATCCAGTGTAATGGATACTTCCGCAAAGCTAAGGGGCTTACGGTTGGCGGTGCCGCCAAAGATAATGTCATCCATGCGGGTTCCGCGCAAATGGCGTGCACTCTGCTCCCCCAGCACCCAGCGGACCGCATCGGTGATGTTACTTTTACCGCAGCCGTTGGGGCCAACCACCACCGTTATCCCCGGTGTAAGATCAAATATGGTTTTATCGCCAAATGATTTAAATCCATGCATCTCCAAGCGTTTGACAAACAATGCAATGCCCCCCTATGACTCGACAGTCGGGTATATTCATGCAAAAATACCTGCTTGGACGCAAGCAGGTATTTTTTATCGCAATAACCGTTAGCGAGATTCAACAATAAACTTAATGGCTGTGCGCTCTTCCGAGTCAATGATAATTTCCACAAAAGCCGGAATACAAATCAAATCAATACCGTTGGGAGCCACATACCCCCTGCAGATGGCTATGGCTTTTACGGCTTGGTTAACCGCACCCGCTCCCACAGCCTGAACCTCAGCTCCGCCTGACTCGCGCAGTACCGCAGCCAGTGCACCGGCCACAGATTTAGGCTTGGATTGCGCAGAAACCTTAATGACTTCCATGCGAAGATTGCCCCTTTCCAAAGTTCATCATTCGCTGCGTATGGTGCATAACTGGATGTCGTTTCCACTAATGTTATTCGTTACTGCGCAAATAAATTCCTGCCGGGCGGACAAATTATTTCTCTGCTCTCAGCTGTTGGTAAGCTACCCGGGCCGCTTCCTGCTCCGCTTCCTTTTTGGAGCGACCGCTTCCTTCACCGTAAACTTCCCTGTTCAAAAGAAGCTGGGCCACAAACACCTTGGAGTGATCCGGACCCTGCTCCGCCACAATGCGGTATTCAGGAGTGGTGGCCAGCGAAGCCTGGGTATATTCCTGCATCAGCGTCTTGTAATCGTGACGCATAGAGCCTTTAGCCATATCCTCAAAAAGCGGCGCAAAAATACCGGTTACCGTTTCCTGCACCACATAAAAACCCTGATCAAGATACATTGCTCCCAACATTGCCTCAAAGGCATCGGCTAACAACGATGGCCGCTGCCGACCTCCGCTGGCAGCTTCCCCTTTGCCTAGACGCAGATACTTTCCCAGTTCCAGGCTGTTGGCAATTTTAAAAAGCGAGTCTTCGCAAACCATGCCGGCACGGAAGCGGGTCAGCTTCCCTTCGGGTAAAAGGGGAAAGCGCTTAAAAAGCGCTTCCGAGATGACCAACTCCAGTACGGCATCGCCTAAAAACTCCAGCCGTTCATTGTGGGCATGACTGCCCAGGTTATGCTCGTGCGCATAGGAAGAATGAGTCAGGGCCTGGATATAAATCTCCCGATTTTTCGGTTCAATATTTAACTGTTTAAAGAGATAGTTTAAGTCCTTTTTGCCCATTTGGCACCACCGAAATTATTCCACGAATTTTTTTAAGATCAGGGAAGCATTGGTGCCGCCAAATCCAAAGGAGTTGGACATGGCCACCGATACCTGCCGCTGTGCAGCCTTATTTGGCGTATAATCCAGATCACAGTCCGGGTCAGGATTTTCATAATTCACAGTGGGGGGAATAATGCCCCGCTCAATGGACAGTGCACAGACAATGGCCTCCACACCGCCGGCTGCTCCCAGCAGATGACCGGTCATAGACTTGGTGGAGCTAACCGCCAGTTTATGAGCATGATCCCCAAAGACCATCTTGATGGCAGCAGACTCCGTCTTATCATTTAAGCCGGTGGACGTACCGTGAGCATTAATGTAGTCCAAGGTTTCCGGAGCAAGCTCTGCATCCTGCAAAGCAGTGGACATACAGCGGCGCGCACCGGATCCGTCCGGATCGGGTGCTGTGATGTGATAGGCATCTCCGGAAAGTCCATATCCGGCAACTTCAGCATAAATCTTTGCGCCTCTGGCCTGGGCATGTTCCAGTGATTCCAGGACAACAACGCCGGATCCTTCACCCATGACAAAGCCGTCGCGCTCCAGATCAAAGGGACGTGACGCCCGCTGTGGCTCATCATTGCGGGTAGACATGGCACGCATGGCACAAAAACCGGCAAAAGCAATGGGCGAAAATGCCGCCTCACTTCCTCCCGCCAACATTACATCTGCTGCTCCCAGCTGAATAGTCTTTAACGCTTCGCCAATGGAATGGGTTCCGGTGGCACAAGCGGTTACAAGTGTTGTATTGGGGCCTTTCAAGCCAAACTCAATGGAAATATAGCCCGAAGCCATATTGGCAATCAACATGGGAACAAAAAACGGGCTGATGCGGCGCGGACCCTTTTCCTTTAAGACGTCTATCTGTTCTTCAATGGTAATAATACCGCCAATTCCTGAGCCCACAGAAACTCCGGCCCGTTCCTTATCAATGGCTTCTACATCTAACTTGGCATCATCAATGGCCATCCGGGCGGCAGCCACCGCAAACTGACCAAAGCGGTCCATACGGCGTGCTTCCTTTTTATCAATAAAGTCGTGGGGAGCAAAGTCACTGACCTCGGCACCAACCTGCGTCGGGTAATCATCCACATTAAAGTGGGATACCCGGGAAATTCCTGATTTTCCGGAACAAAGGTTCTCCCAGAATTTCTCCTTACCGATTCCCACCGGAGTGACTGCGCCCAGGCCGGTTACGACCACACGTCGCTTCATTCTCTCACCTCATTTACTAAATCGAGACCCCTCGAAAGAAGCCCTGCGCAGTGCAGGGCTTTTTTGTTAATTGCTTAGACATGGGCCTCTATGTAACGTACCACATCACCCACTGTCTTAATGTTTTCAACTTCCTCATCGGAGATTTCCAGATTAAATTCTTCTTCCAGAGACATAACCAATTCAACGATATCCAAAGAATCCGCATCCAGATCTTCAAAAGAAGTTTCTTTGGCAATTTCGCCTTCATCTACGCCTAATTGTTCACTGATAAGTCCTTTCACCTTGGCGAAAACATCCACTGCCTTCACCTCCTCCCATGGTATGATACTAAGAAAAAATCGGAGTAATGTCAAATAAAATTTATTTTTCTTACTGCATTACCAGGCCGCCGTCTACGGCGATAACCTGGCCGGTAAGATAACCGGCACTTCCGGAGGCCAAAAACGATACCAATTCGGCCACATCCTCCGGTGTACCCACCCGGCCCAGCGGAATTTGCTCGGTGATGCTTTCTCTTACACCGTCGGCCAAAGCGGCGGTCATTTCCGTATCGATGTAACCGGGTGCAATGGCATTAACGGTAATTTGTCTGCCGGCCAACTCCCGGGCCAATGACTTGGTCATTCCCAATAATCCTGCCTTGGCGGCAGCATAGTTTGCCTGTCCCACACCACCGGCCAGGCCGATGACAGAGGACACATTAATAATCCGGCCCCCGCTTTTTTGTTTGAGAAGCGGTCGCATTGCCGCTTTAACACAGTTAAAAGCGCCGGTCAGGTTGGTATCGATTACATCTTGCCACTCCGCGGGTTTCATCCGTGCCACAATATTGTCCCGGGTTATGCCCGCATTATTAACTAGTATATCAATTTTACCGAAATTATCAAGAGCCGCCTTTACCAGTTTCTCACAGTCGGCCATTTCGGCCACATTGGCCTGTACGGCAACACCACGGCTGCCCGCTTCTTCCACCGCTTTTAGTGTTTCCAGGGCCGCATTCTCACTGGCACTGTAGTTAATTACCACTGAAGCACCATTTTGAGCCAGATTTACGGCAATGGCGCGGCCGATGCCGCGGGAAGCTCCGGTGACAATGGCCACTTTACCTTCCAAACGCATGCTGCTCGCCTCCTTACCCGTTAATCGCCTCAACCACTTTCTCCAGGGTCTTAACATTCTCAACCTGGTGGGCCCAGACGTCACGATTAATTTTTTTCATCATACCTGTAAGTGATTTACCGGGTCCTACTTCCACAAATGTATCGTAACCATCGGCAATCATTTTTTCTATGGAATCCTGCCACAAAATAGCGTTACTGACCTGCCGCACCAAAGAATCGCGCATTTCCTCCACCGAGTTAACATAGTCGGCGGAAATATTGGCCATCACCGGGATTTTTGCCGGCGAAAGCTCGATCTGTGCTAATTCCCCGGCCAAAAGGGGCTCTACATTTTTAAGGAGACTGCAGTGGAAGGAAACACTGACCGGCAGCTCCACAATCCGCTTTGCACCCAGTTCCTTTGCTACCTCACAGGCTTTGCGCATAGCTGCAATTTCACCGGCAATCACAATCTGATCCGGGGTATTATAATTGGCCGGCTCAATCACTCCAATGGCCGAAGCCTGCCGGCAGGCCTCATGCACTTTTTCCCTGGCCAACCCTAAAATAGCAGACATCCCACCCACACCGGGAGGAACCGCTTCCTGCATATACCGGCCGCGTTTTTGGACAACCGGCAGCGCATCGGCAAAAGACATGGCCTCCGCCGCCACCAGCGCAGAATACTCGCCCAGGCTCAGGCCTGCCACACCATGGGCCTGCACACCATGCTGCCGTAGTACTTCCAGGCAGGCTATACTGGTGGCCACAATGGCAGGCTGTGTAATTTCCGTCAGCCTTAATTCATCATCGCTGCCGTTAAATACTTTTTCCGACAAGTTCATGCCCAGTATGTCGTCTGCCTGTTCAAATACTTGTCGGGCAGCGGAAAAATTCTCCGCCATCTCTTGGCCCATTCCCACGTGCTGGGCTCCCTGGCCGGGAAAAATAAAGGCAATCTTACCCATTTAATTCACCTCGGTTATGAACCAAATTTTTCCTTCAGTTCATCAATAACACGTATAGTATGAGAAATTAAATCATCTATAATTTCCTGACATGACTCTTCTTTTACCACCATGGCCGCACTTTGCCCGGCCATCACCGAACCGTTTACCACATCCCCGTCCCGCACAGCGGCAGCAAGCTTACCGGCACCGAACTTTTCCAGATCTTCAGGCGTGGCACCCTGGTTTTCCATCCGGGAAAATTCCCGGCTCAATTTATTGTTTAGAACCCGTACCGGGTGGCCGGTGGACTGTCCGGTAACCACCGCATCACGGTCTTTGGCCTTAAGAACCTTCTCTTTGTACTTTTCATGGACGGTGCACTCATGAGCACAGATGAAGCGGGTACCCAGCTGCACCCCTTCTGCTCCCAGTGCCAGTGCCGCAGTCACACCACGGCCGTCTGCTATACCGCCGGCGGCAATAACCGGCACATTTACCGCATCCACAATCTGCGGAACCAAAACCATGGTGGTCAATTCACCGATATGGCCCCCCGCTTCCATTCCTTCGGCAATCATAGCATCCACACCCAGCCGTTCCAGACGCTTGGCCAGAGCCACCGATGAAACCACCGGAATTACCTTGATATCCTTTTCTTTAAAACGGTCCACATATTTTCCCGGATTACCGGCACCGGTGGTCACCACCCGCACCTCTTCACGGCAGATTAAATCAACAACATCGTCTACAAAAGGAGATAATAGCATAATATTTACACCGAATGGTTTATCAGTCAGTTCTTTTGCTTTTTTAATTTCCTGTTCCAACACATCTGCAGGCGCATTGCCGGCACCGATAATCCCCAGGCCACCAGCTTCCGACACTGCAGCAGCCAACTCCCCGGTGGCTACCCAGGCCATACCGCCTTGCAAAACAGGCACTTTGATTCCCAAAACATTACAAAGGTTGGTTTTTAGTGTCATGATTTCACCCCTTCCCATGTTAATAACGCAACACTGCAGCTCCCCAGGTTAAACCGGCACCAAACCCTACCAGAGCCAATAAATCACCACGATTTAGACGGCCGCTGCGATATGCCTCATCCAGGGCCACCGGAATGGAGGCCGAAGACATATTACCGTAGCGGTCAATATTGACCACCACCCGGTCTTCAGGAACATCAAATCGCTTCCGCGCCGCTTCAATAATCCGCCAGTTTGCCTGGTGCGGCACCAATAGATCCAGATCCTTTTTATCCACACCGGCGGCATCCAGCGCTTCCTGGGTCACTTCACCCATGGCCCGTACGGCAAACTTATATATTTCATTACCACTCATTTTTACATAATGTAATCGGTCTTCAAGTGTTTGTGGTGTGGCAGGCTGACAAGTTCCGCCTGCAGGAATGTGTAAAAGATTGGCAGTGGTACCGTCAGAGCCCAGCTTAAAGCTTAGCAAACCCTCTGCTTCTCTGGGGCCAAGCACCACCGCACCGGCACCGTCGCCAAAAAGCACACAGGTGGAACGATCGCTCCAGTCCAAAATGCGGGAGAGAACTTCAGCGCCAATCACCAACACCCTTTTATAGACACCGGTAGCCACAAACTGGCTGCCCACCGCCAGCCCGTAGATAAAACCGGTACACACGGCGGACAAATCAAAGGCAGCAGCCCTGGTTGCCCCTATTTTTGCCTGAACGTGGCAAGCTGTGGACGGCATGGGGGAATCCGGGGTAGCGGTGGCCAAAATAATCAAATCCACTTCATCCACAGAAATACCGGCATCATCCAACGCTTTCTGCGCAGCACGTGCTGCCAGATCTGAAGTATGCTCACCTTCGGCTGCCACCCGACGCTCACAAATTCCTGTTCGTGTTCGTATCCATTCATCATTGGTATCAACGATTTTTTCCAGATCAACGTTTGTCACTATTTTATCGGGCAGGGCAGAACCAATTCCCAGTATACCCACATTCTGCATCTTCATTCTGTTACTCCTTTTCTGTCTCCCAGCCGTTATTCTTGCAGCGGCAACTCCGTTAATTCACGGATAATCTGCCCGTTTACATCCTTGCTGGCATAACGGTACGCCTGGGTAACAATGGCACTGCGGATTGCCCTGGCCTGCGAAGAGCCGTGGCTCTTGATGCAAACTCCGTCAATCCCCAAAAGCGGGGCTCCACCATACTCTGCGTAGTCAAGATGTTTCTTTAGACTCCGCAGCTCCGGCATTAACATGGCCGCTGCCATTTTACTCTTTAAATTGGCGGAAAAGGTATCTTTCAGCGCAGCAAAAATTCCAGCAGAAAGTCCTTCAATGGCTTTAAGCATTATATTGCCCACAAACCCGTCACAGATAACCACATCAGCCACACCGTCCATAACATCCCGGGCTTCCACGTTGCCGATGAAGCCCTCCAGGTGATTATCCAGCAAATCATAGGCTTTGCGCACCTGATCATTACCTTTGTTCTCCTCGGTTCCCACATTAAGCAGACCCACCCGGGGGCCAGGCTTATGCAGTACTTCACGGGCGTAAATTTTGCCCATCAGAGCGTACTGGTACAAGTGCTCCGCCTTGGCATCCATATTGGCTCCCACATCCAAAATCACCACATTATCACCATTAAAAGTGGGGGCAACAACGGTGAGGGCGGGCCTGTCAATACCGCCTAAGCGTCCGGCCACCAACAAACTGCCGGCCATTAAAGCGCCTGTATTGCCGGCCGACACGGCCGCATCAGCCTCTCCGTCTCTCACCATCCGAATGGCGGTCATCATGGAAGATTCTTTTTTGCGTCGGACAGCCATCACAGGTGAATCATCGGCTGTGATGACATCGGGAGCATGAATTATTTTCACCCGGCTTTGCGGATAGGTTTGCCCGTCCAGCTGTTTTTCAACAACTTCCTGCGGGCCGACTAAGTAGAGTTGCAAATCTTCAAGCTCGGTTGCGGCGGCCAAACCGCCCAACACAACTTCCCTGGGGGCATGGTCACCCCCCATAGCGTCCAGAGCTATGCGTATCACAAAATCACCTCACCGCAAAACTTTGCCACAGGGAAAGCTTTCCTGTGGCAATTATTCTCAATATAACAAAAACCCTCCCTTACAGGAGAGTAATTGTCGTAGTAGAGCTATTCTGTTTCGACAGCTGCTCTTCCTTTATAATAACCGCAATGCACGCATACCCGGTGGGGCAGCTTTGCCTCATGACACTGCGGACAGGAAACCAGACCAGGTACAGCCAGTTTCCAGTGTGTTCTACGTTTATGCTTTCTCGCCTTGGACGTTCTCCGCTTGGGAACCGCCATGCTTACACCTCCTCGTACTACTCTTCCAGAAGTTTTTTGAGATCGGCCAACCTGTGGTCAATTTCATCTTCAGAGCAAGCACATTCTTTTTCATTTCGATTTTTGCCGCAAGTGGGGCAAAGCCCTTTACAGGCTTCACGACAGAGTGGTTTTAACGGCAAGCTGATAATGTACATCTCTTTGACCAGCTCCGTCACATCTAACTCTGACTGATTATCCACGGGGAGTTCTTCTTCCAAATGACCATCCAATGGACAGGTAAAAGTATCCACACAACGGCTGCAGCACACAATAACATTGGTGTGCAGGCTTCCTGTGAGGTTTATTTTTCCGTCCTGATAAACAGCATCAAACCTGATTTCCAACGGTTCCTGACATGTAACTGTCTCTTCTGTCAGGCCTAATGCATCTGCATCTCCGGTAAACGTATAAGTAAACACTTCACCGGGCGCTTTTTTAAGTCTTTCCAAAGATATCCGCATAGGAAAATATAAGCACCTCGCTTGCGCTAAGGTTTATTATATAGAGGATTAACTTTTTTGTCAACATTTTACGGAACTTAAGATTAACTCCGCATATCTTCATTTTTCTTCTGTTTTCTGCCACATTTACTCCTGCAATCCTTCCAGAAACTGCAGTGCCTCTCCCAGGGTCTCCACCGGTACTAATTCTATATGACGAACTGCCATTGCGGCCTCTTCATAATTTTCCTGCGGCACGAAGAAATATTCTGCTCCGGCATTTTCTGAGGCCCGCACTTTTTGCCGCACACCACCAATGGAGCCCACCTCTTCCTCCAGATTTATTGTGCCGGTACCGGCAATCTGCCGGCCGGCTGTAAGGTCACGGGGATCCAGCTGGTTTATTATTTCCAGTACAAACATGAGCCCGGCGGATGGACCGCCGATTTGCCCCACATCAATGGTAACGTCACGGGGCAGACGCGGTTGCCAGTTGAGCGTCTGCACAAAAACACGGATAGCAGCCTTTTCAGGTTGGTCCGTATGATTTGTGGTGGGGATAGAGACATCCATCATTTGACTGTCCCTTTTTATCCTTAACCTGACAGGCTCTCCCACAGGCCGGCTCTGCACCTCACTGACCAATTCCTCGGCCAGATAAACCTCCCGCTCATCCACCGCCAGAATAATGTCTTCCGGCTCCAGAATATCTTGTGCCGGACTGTCTTCGCCTATTTCCACCACCTGTACACCGTCGCTTTCCACCGGCACATCAAAGCCCAGACGGCGCAAAGCTATGGTGCTGGCCAGGTTTTGGCTCTCTTGCATCCACTGCTCCATTAGATCCCGGAATTCTTCGGGATCCATGTGCGGCGGAACAACCTGCCGCTGCAGCTGTAAATCAATTATGGGATTAACCAAGCCGTAGACAAGTAACAGAGGTGAAGCATCCTGCTGCATAACCGTTACCAAATAAAAACGGCCGTCATGATCCTTATCTCCTTCTTCCACCGTGACAAAACCCGCCAGATCTTCGGCAGAACCGGGCCGAACCAACAGATACCCGGTGGGGACAAAAAGTAATGTGTAACCGATAAACAGCACTGTCACAATGGTCAATACCAGTCTGCGTAAATTATGTTTGCTGCGCACTGCATCCCTCTTTTCTCAAGAACTCTTTAATCTGAGGCATCATGGCACGTGTGGCATCCTCTCCCGCCTGCACCGCTTCCGGCGCTTTATGAAACTGCCCGGGAGCCACATGTTTTAATTGCGGGGAAATCAGCACATCAGCCACATCGGTGTTTAACCGGCAAAGGTCACGCTGCATAATATCCAGGCTTTGGGCAATCACATCCACAATATGATTGGGCTTACTCCCGTCCACATAAATTCCCAAATCCACCGCCAACACCACATCAGCACCCATATCCCTCGCCGTATTTACCGGTACCCGCTCCACCACCGCTCCGTCCACCAGCATCCGGCCCCGAAACTCCACCGGACAAAAAACACCGGGGATAGCCGCAGAAGCCCGCACCGCCCGGGCCACAAGCCCGTCGGAAATCACCACTTTCTCTCCGCGCACCAGGTCGGTGGCCACCACCGCCAGAGGCTTCTCCAAGTCGGCAAAGGTACGTTTCCGTGTCAGCAGAAGCAGCATTTGTTCCAGCTTATCACCGGAGGCCAGCCCCATACGCGGAAAGGTCCAGTCCAGCCAGTTTCTGCGCTGAATCTGTCCCGCCAGCCTCTCCATCAGCGTCAAATCAATGCCGGAACAATAAAATGCTCCGATTACAGCTCCCATACTGGTCCCTGCAATCATATCCACATTAATGCCCGCTTCATTTAATACCTTCAGAACACCAATATGGGCAAATCCACGGGCTGATCCGCCCCCAAGTGCCAAGCCTATTTGTTTTTTTATCTTGCCCATATCTGTTACACCTCGAATCGGCATACTCCCGGTAATTCAACTATATATATTACTATTCCCATAATAATTATACCGCCGGGAGGGACTATGAGAACAAAACGGATAACAAAAGACCACGTACTTACCTACTTCATGGCCGGGCTAGGCGTATTTCTCACCATATCCATGGTATTATTTCCCGAAGATGCTTTTGCCGCCGCAGTTAAAGGGCTTGATGTCTGGTGGAATATCGTTTTTCCCGCCCTGCTTCCTTTTTTTATCGGCGCAGAACTTTTAATGGGTCTGGGAGTAGTCCATTTTATGGGTGTTCTTCTCCAACCTTTAATGCGGCCCATTTTTAATGTACCCGGCGTAGGCTCCTTTGTGATGGCCATGGGCCTGGCCTCCGGCTTTCCCATCGGCTCCATCCTGACAACGCGTCTGCGCCGTGACGGACTTTGTACCAAGGTAGAAGGTGAGCGCCTGATGAGCTTTACCAACACCGCGGACCCGCTCTTTATGTTTGGCGCGGTGGCCGTTGGCATGTTTGGTTACCCGCAAATCGGAATCACCATTGCCATTGCTCACTACCTGTCCAGTGTGTCCACCGGCATACTGCTGCGCTTTTACGGCCGCAGCCAACCAAACACCAGGGAAGAAATATCAGGAGGAAGTATCTTATGGCGCGCCCTCACGGCCCTTTATAGGGCCAGAAAAAAAGATGACCGCCCTATGGGTAAACTTATGGGGGATGCCATCCGCAACTCGGTAAACACCCTCCTTTTAATCGGCGGATTTATCATTCTCTTTTCCGTTATCATTCGCATTATGACAGTAATAGGTATTGTAGGAATCATGTCTACCGTAATCTTGCGTATTCTCGGCCCACTTGGCCTGGACCCCAGCCTCACACCTGCCATCATCAGCGGCCTGTTTGAAGTGACACTGGGCACCCAACTGGCCGGCGAAGCCGCCGCCAACGTCCCCATGATTCAAGCAGTAATGGTGGCCGGAGCAATCATTGCCTGGAGTGGATTGTCGGTGCACGCCCAGGTGGCAAGCATAATCAGCCAGACAGACATGAAAGTGACACCGTTTATCTGTGCCCGGTTTGTTCATGCTTGCCTGGCTGCAGTATACACCTACCTCTTAATGGGCCCCTTTGCACCGGCAGTATCTGCCACCATGCCGGTTTTCGCCAATTTGCAGCCTGACGGCGGCATGTCTTTCTGGCAGTTGGCAGCCCATATGAGTTGGCTCTTCATCATCCTCACTCTGGCCCTGTTGGTCTTTAGCCTGGCTCTGGGGGCCTTTAAAAACCTAAAGCTGATTATCTTTCGCAGCTAGGCGTCTCTTTCCTGACGTAATCTGCGCATGATAATATTATATACCTCGTTTGGCACCAACTCACAGATATCTCCACCATAGGAGCCAATTTCTTTAACAATGCTGCTGGAGACATAGGAATAACGATTGTTTGTCATCATAAACATTGTTTCCAACCTTGAGTCAAGCTTGCGGTTAATTAAAGCCATCTGAAATTCGAACTCGAAGTCACTCATGGCGCGCAATCCCTTGACCACAATGTTGGAATTTTTTTGTTTGGCATAATCAATTAACAATCCCTGAAAAGAGTCCACTTCCACGTTCTCATACGAATTAGTGATCATTTTAAGCATTTCCACCCGCTCTTCAATGGTAAACATCGGTTGTTTACGCGGGTTTTCCAGAACAGAGACCACCACTTTGTCAAAAACCCTGCTGGCTCTTTCAATAATATCTCTGTGCCCGTTTGTTACCGGATCAAAACTTCCGGGATAGATTGCCACAGTCATCTACTTGTCCTCCTCCTGTTGCGACATACTCACATCCCCACCGGCAGCTGCGGGACTAAGAAAAGAAATTGTGGTGTCGCCATATTTTTTTTCTCTGCTAATATTCCAGATTGCCGGGTCATGCCAGGAAAAATCAGCGCTATGATGCTCTACAAGCAACAGGCCATCCGGCAACAACAGGCAGCCTTGGGCAATCTTTCTCAAAACATCAGCCAGCTCCGGACTATGATACGGCGGATCCAGGAAAATAATATTAAAACGGTTCTCGCGTTTTTGTAACAGAGATAATGCGCCAAGCGCATCCCGGGGCAGAATTTCTCCCCTATCCGCCAGCCCTGTTAATATCAGATTATCTTTGATTATTTTAGCACATTGTGCATTTTTTTCAACAAAAACACATCGATCCGCACCACGGCTTAAAGCTTCTATGCCCACTCCACCATTTCCGGCAAACACATCCAGCATTTCTGCCCCAGAAAGATATGGCGTTAAAATATTAAACAATGATTCTTTAACCCTGTCTGCTGTGGGCCGTGTATCCATTCCCTTACGTGTTTTCAGGGTTCGCCCACGGGCACAACCGGCAATTACCCGCATAATTTCCACCTCATCCTAAAGATGCCTTGTGAAATCAGATTTATACTTCAAAATATTACCACATTTTTCCTGAAAAAATTATGTATAGCACCGCGCTTTACCGTCCATAATAAGGGTACAACATATTCCCCATAAGCTCTTCCTCCGGTTTCTCCTCTCCCAACCCTTCAGGACTCCCCGCCTGAAGGGTACTTTTTTTCTTTTTCTTTTCTGATGCAATATTTCCTCTTTTTAGACAGTAAGAACTTTCAGAGGAAAATGCATTTTTGCATTACAAGCCTCATTTGGGTATAAGAAAGGCACGCTAATTCGATTTCCTCAGCGCGTGCTTTTCAATACCGGTTTCCTTAGCAGCTTCGCAAACTGCGAAGCGTTATAGTGCTACCGGTATAAAAAGAAAAAGCGGAAAGTATGCACCTTCCGCTTTTATTAACCCTATGGACTTGTTATTGTTGGTTATTAGGCTTACCAGCCAATTGGCTTTCCGCCTGAGCAATCATCTTCCGTACCATCAGACCGCCAACATAGCCGTTCTGACGGGAAGTGAGGTTACCCTTGTCACCTTGATAATCAAGGCCCAACTCACTGGCGATTTCGTTCTTGAATTGTTCCAGAGCTTGTTCAGCACCTGCAACCAATACACGGTTACGTCCTTGCTGATTTACTTTGTTAGTTGCCAACAAAATCACCTCCTTTTTGTTTGTGTCTTTAGTATGTCACCGTAAAAGCGGTCTATACTAGTATTGTTTTCCTGTAAAACTGTTAAGATTTACATTAGAAATAAAAAGAATACCTGGTAAAATACTCCAGGTATTCTTTGCTTTAATATTAAACCTGTTTTTTGTCGGGAAGCACTGCCACGCCCAATACTCCCGGGCCGGTATGAGTCCCGATTACCGCCCCTATGGAAGAGATGATAATCTCGGAGAAATTGTACTTTGCTTCAATTTTGTCCTTTAACTTCAATGCTTCCTCCAAAACATTGCCGTGGAGAATTACTGCTTTTCCCGTTACATCTGCACCCAGTTCCTCGCCCACAAGATCCACAACCCGCGCCTGCAGCTTTACCCGGCCACGCACCTTATCTTTGGGAACAACCATTCCGTCTACCAGGGTTAATATAGGTTTTAAGCTTAACAGTCCGCCCAGAAGCGCCGCAGCTTTTCCTATCCTACCGTTTTTCTGTAAATACTCCAGTGTATCCACTCCAAAGTAGACTTTCACCTTACCTAACTGCTCATAGATTACAGACAATATCTCTTCTTTACTTTTACCGTCCCTGGCCGCTCTGGCCGCCTCCACCACCACAATTCCCAACGCCATGCTGGTTAACTTGGAGTCAATGACTTCGATATCCATATCCTCCAGCATTGATTTGGCAATGGTGGCCGACTGGTAGGTGCCGCTAAGCTCTGCTGAAATATGTAGTGAAATTATGGTGTCTCCGTCCTCGCCAACCCTTTTATATACCGCCTCAAAATCAGCAGGGGACGGTTGGGATGTACGGGGCATTACCTCACTGGCCTGTAATTTTTCAAAAAAGGAATCGGAATCCAGATCTATCCAATCCAGATATTCCTCCTCGCCAAAATGCACATTTAATGGAACAACAGCAATATCCAATTCGTCCGCCAGGCCCTGAGGCAAATCAGCGGTACTGTCCGTTACGATTTTAACGCCTATGACAAACACTTCCTTTCAGGTTTTTATTCTACTGATACTATATAATAATAAAAGGGTTGACCGCCCTCGTATAGTTCCACGTCCTTGCCGTTAAAGAGCAGAGACAGCTCTTTTTGTAAACGGCCGGCATCTTCTTCATCCACAGACTCGCCATAATATAATGTAATTATTTCATCGTCCTCATCCACCATTTTAAAGAGAAGATCCTTGACCGCCTGTACCACATCACTACCCACTAAAACAATATCGTCTTCGGAGATACCGATTATATCGTTTTCATTTATTTCCTGGCCGCCTACCCTACTGTCGCAGACAGCAAAAGTAACCTGCCCCGATTTTACATCTTGCCGCGCTTTGTCCATCATTTTTACAATCTGATCCAACTGTTCTTCTTCGTTAAAGCTTAACATGGACGTAATACCCTGTGGCACAGTCCGGGTTTCCACAACCCTTACATCTTTATCAACCAGCTCACCAACCTGCTTTGCGGCCAAAACAATGTTTTTATTATTGGGCAGCAATATAATTTCTTTTTGTGGCACATCCACAACGGCCTGCAGCAAATCTTCGGTGCTGGGGTTCATGGTCTGACCGCCCAACACCACTTTGGCCACTCCCAGACTTTCAAAGATTTTGGCAATTCCGTCACCGGCAGCCACGGCAACAACCGCTTTACCATCCACAACTACCGGTTCTGCCGGAGCTTCTTCAATCAAGAGCTCCTGATGCTGCTCCTTCATATTATCAATTTTAATATTATGCAGTGTGCCATAACTCAGGCACGCTTCCAAAACCTGTCCGGGATTATTGGTATGTATATGAACCTTGACGACGGCCTCATCTCCCACCGCTAACAGTGAATCTCCAAGGTTTTTAATTTGCTCACGGATTTTGTCGGCATCCAGCCTTTCTCCCCGCACCATTACCTCGGTACAGTACGAAAAAAGAATATCTTCGGTCTTAAAGGCTTCCATGGGCTTAACAGGAACCTGCTGTTCTTCCTGCTGCACCACGGCTTCAGGGATCTCTTCTCCCAGTAAATACAATAAAAATCCTTCATAAATATGAATTAGTCCTTTACCGCCGGCATCAACCACGCCCGCCTCTTTTAAAACGGGGAGCATTTCAGGTGTCTTCTCAAGAACCGCTTCTGCGTGCTGAACCACATCCATAAGTACCTGGGTAAAACCTTTTCTGCGCCCCGCCGATGTTGCCGCAGCCTTGGCGCTTTCCCGGGCTATGGTTAGCATGGTTCCTTCCACCGGCTTCATCACAGCCTTGTACGCCGTATCCACACCGGCTTGCAGCGCCGCCGCAAAATCTTTGGGAACAATCTTTTCTTTTCCCTCAAGACCCTTGGCAAAGCCGCGAAAGAGTTGAGAAAGGATGACCCCTGAGTTTCCACGGGCCCCAAGAAGTGAACCGGTGGACAGTGCTTTGGCCACCGCAGAAAAGGAATCGTCACTTGCTTTTTGCACTTCATTTAAAGCGGAACGCATGGTCAGGCTCATATTTGTGCCGGTGTCTCCGTCGGGAACAGGAAAAGTATTCATGGCATTAATAATTTCCTTATTGTTCTCCAGCAGACGGGCACCGGCAATTAACATTTGTTTTAAATCACTTCCTACAAGCTGCTGCATATAATTGCCTCCTACTTATCGGCCACCCGTACGCCCTGTACATGTACATTTACCTGAGTAACGGTAAGCCCCGTCAGTTTTTCCAGTGTATATTTTACTTTTTCCATCACGTTTGTAGCTACTTCGGGAATTTTTGTGCCGTAAGACACAATAATATTTAATGTGACACTTAGCTGATCGTCTTCCAGATTAACCTCCACACCACGACTCAAATTGTCACGGCCCAAAAGCTCGGCAATCCCATCCTTTAATTTGCGGGAAGACATTCCCACCAAGCCGAAACACTCCACCGCCGCCACGCCTGCTAAGGTGGCGATTAACTCCTCGGAGATAACCACTTTTCCCAGGTCGGTATCCATTTCATTGTTCATACGGTTCCCTCCTGCTCAAATAAAGCGTTTAGCTCATCAAGAAGATTATCCAAATCTGTTCCGTGCCTGCGTGCACCCTGTTCGATGGTTTCATCCATAACAGCCATGCAGCCGCTGCAGGCCATATCAAAGGATTTGAAGACCTCAATTGCTTTGGGGTGAGAGCGAATCGTCTCAAAGATTGTCATATCTTTGGTGATTTTCATCTTAATTCCCCCTAATCCGGGTTTTTCCCTGCGCATAGATATTCCATAAACTGATTTTAAATTCCTGCTTTGCGAATTATTTACTTGCAACACTTCTCCACCTATGTTAGAATTTAAAAGTGATTTTTCCTATTATTATGAGAATCGCGCACATATATTCTCGTTCATACCGTGTTGTGGACAAGGAGGTGTCAAGGTTGGCTAAAAAATGCGTTGTTTGCGGCAAAGGTACGGAAACAGGGTTCGCTGTCAGCCATTCCAATATTAAAACCAAACGAACCTGGAAATCCAACGTGCAAAAAGTAAAAGCTCTGGTAGACGGAACACCCCGGAGAGTAAACGTTTGCACACGCTGCCTGAAAGCAGGTAAAGTTCAACGGGTTGTCTAACTCAAGGAAGATAAGAAAAACACGCTTATTCCCTCAAGGCGTGTTTTTCAATACTCCTCGCATTAGCAGCTTCGCTATCTGCGAAGCGTTATAATGCTAGCAGTACAAAAAAAGCGCAGAAGCGCTTTTTTTATTTTTGCCAGATCCCAAAGAAACCACTAAGTATCTTGCCGATGAATTTCGGAACCTTCACAGTATAAAAGCGCATTTACTTTCCCCCTTTCTAATATATCCGCTCAACGCGGAACATCAGCCACCCCGCCCAAATCAAACCAAACCCTAACAGCAAAATCCATAAGTACGTTGGCAGAGAATCAATTACGATGGCGATGCCTGCCACAGCCAAGACCAGGCCGGCAACCTTGCGCAGCAGGGACATTATCCGATAGGTGCGCAAATCATCACCCCCTTATGTACAATCACATTTTTAGTATATGCAGTCCCTGCCGAAATGGTGAAACTATGCCAGTTCCACAATTTTCACCGCCATCTCCACCGCCTTAACCAACTCAGAGATCTTCTGATATTCCTGTACTGTATGCACTTCTTCATTACCCACCGCCATGTTCACCGCCACAATCCCTTTACCGTTAAAGATATTGGCATCGCTGCCACCGCCCACAGCTTCCAGCTTAACTTCCAGGCCAACCGCTGTACCTGCTTCTTTTATCAACTTTAAAAATTCATGGTCCTCCGGTATATGATATGCAGGATAGAGCCGATTTACGTCCATTTCCACCCGCGCATTTGCTTCTGCCCCGGCCTGCACAAAAGCCGCCACCATGGCCTCGGTAGCCTTAACCAGCTTCTCTTCCTTTAAGCTACGTGTTTCACATTTTACTTCCACATAATCCGGCACAATATTTACCGCACTGCCACCCTGTATTACACCTACATTGGCGGTGGTCTCCTCGTCAATGCGGCCTACCTGCATTCTGCTGATGGCCTTTGCCGCCACCGCTATGGCATTAATTCCCTTCTCCGGTGCAGCGCCGGCATGAGCCGCCTTGCCATGAATTTTTGCCACAATCTCATCCTGGGTAGGCGCCTGATTAATAACCAGCCCCGCATCCCCGCTGCAATCCAAAATCACACCCCTTTTTGCCTGCAGCTTTTCCACATCCAGATTCCGCGACCCGTTTAAACCGCCTTCTTCAGCTATGGTAAACACCACTTCAATTGGGCCGTGTGCCACATTATTCTCTTTAACCACCCTGAGCATCTCCATAATCCCCACCAAACCGGCTCCGTCATCGGCACCCAAAATGGTATCACCACCACTTTTTATAATATCCCCTTCTACCCGTGGCTGAATATTCTCTCCCGGAGTGACACGGTCCATATGCGCCGAAAACATAATGGCCGGCTTATCGGCGGTAGCTCCCAGCACGCCAATCACATTTCCTGCATTTCCGCCCACAGATTCTCCGGCCCGGTCTTCTGTAACTTCCAGGCCAATCTCTGTCAGTTTACCTTTTAAATAATCAGCCATAACCCGCTCGTTTTTGGTCTGGCTGTTAATCTTTACAACCTCGAAAAATTCCTGCACTAACCGCTCCCTGTTAACCATCTTAAAACCTCCCTGTTATTTTAAACTACATATTTACACCTTTTATGCCAATATCCTGCCCAAATCTGTCCCGCACTACCGCAAGTCCAAAATTTTCATAGCGTCTATTGTATAAATATTTTGACTTTTAACTTCCTATCTGCCTAAAATAGAATATATACAGCCCAATGCACAGGAGGAAAACTATATGGACAAGGATATGTTGCAAAAAAAAATAACGGAAATGGTGCAAAATGCACCGGAAAACAGCTATCAAGACAAATACCGCATCTACGATGAGCCTCTGGTAGGCTTTGCCGCCGCCAACGATCCCATCTTTACCGACTACAAAAAACCGGAAATAATCGGTGACATTTTTCGCACCCCCCTGGAGTGGTATGGCGACGCCGTCACCGTCATTTCTTTCTTTTTGCCCTTTTCTGAACCAGTCCGCCGCTCCAACGTTGAAAAAGGCCCGGCCTCTGATGAATGGATGCACGGACGCTTCGTCGGTGAAGAGTTTGCCAACCACGTGAGGCGCTTCATCATAAAGGAGTTGGAAAACGCCGGCGGAGAAGCCCTGGCCCCGCACATCGAACCTGAATTTAACGCCGACTTTACCATTTTTGCCAGCAACTGGTCTGAGCGCCATATCGCCTACGCTGCCGGCCTTGGCACCTTCAGCCTAAACCGCGGCCTTATCACTGAAAAAGGCATGGCAGGCCGTTTTGGCAGTGTAGTGACTAATCTCCACTTCGAACCCACCCCCCGCAAATACCCGGACCCCTTCCATAACTGTCCCCACACCAGAGAAGGTAAGTGCGGAGCCTGCATTAAACGCTGCCCCGTAGGCGCCATAACAAAAGACGGCAAAGACAAAGCCCCTTGCCACCACTACCTGTTCATCACCAACCCCCGCAAAGAATTTGCCGACCAACACGGCTATCCCTACTCCGCCTGCGGCAAATGCCAAACCAAAGTCCCCTGCGAAACACAAATACCCTAACTCAAATAACGCGCAAATCCGGGACGGACCTTTTTTTGCACGACTATTAACTCTAAAATTACCAATCCAAACTGGTTGCAAAACGGCGATAAATATGTTATTATAGTCTTCGTCATTAAAACGTGCCGAAGTGGCGGAATTGGCAGACGCACTTGACTCAAAATCAAGCGGTCTCTGACTGTGCCGGTTCGAGTCCGGCCTTCGGCACCATACCAAAAAAACAGTAACCACGGGAAATTTCGCCCGTGGTTATTTTTATTGCTGTCGCCTACCGCATTTCTTCAATCTGTTTCTGTGCGTCCTTAGCTATGCTTTTCATTTCATGCTTGGCCTTTTTGTAAGCCGCATAGATTTCTTCCTTGGCAGCGGCGGCTTCGGCTGCACCATTTTGTACATCTTTAACCTTTTCTTCCGTCTCTTTTTGCATTTTGGACTTTATCTCTTCTGCCTGTTCGGACACCGCTTCCTTTATTTGCTCTATCTTGCTTTGTCCGTTATTTGAGCTGAGTTTCTTCTTCAGCAAAATTGCCGACAGACCTACGGCTGTTCCTGCCGCCACACCTTTGGCCACATTTGCCATTTGTTTTTCTTCTTGTTTTCTTTTAAACATACCCTTGTCCTCCTTAACCTGCTTTAAGGTTATTATATAAGGACAATATTCCCTGCACTATTATCAGAGTCTTACATTCATTGCCTGATTGAATTATATTATTTTGACATAGAACAGCGTATAAAAAAGTACGATATAACACCTTTTTGAAAGACAAATGATATACTACTATATTACTGGTTTAGGAGGATTGTAATAATATTGGATAATCTTTTGTTTGACCAAAGCTTACTGGGCAGAGAATGGCTTATGAGTTTTGAAGAAAGAATCGTACTTTTATATCTTCTGAATAAAATAAATCCTGAAGTTTCTCTGGAGATAGGAACAAACTTAGGTGGCAGCTTAGCACCTATTTCTTATTACTCCAGGAACGTTTATTCATGCGATGTTATGCATGACAAGATTGATAAGGATGATTTTGGTAATGTTCAATTCTGTACAGGAGACTCGAAAGTAACTGTACCTATAATAATTGACCAACTTAATAAAGAAGACGCTTTTTTACAATTTGTTCTCATTGACGGGGATCACTCAGAAACTGGTGTGAAAGCTGATATAAATAACATTTTGAGGTATCAACCTAAAAAACCTTTGTATATTCTCATCCATGATAGTTTTAATCCTGATGTTCGAACCGGGATAATAAAAGCGGAATGGGAAGAATCACCTTATGTTCATCATATACAGCTAGATTTTGTTCAAGGGGTTTTACTTCAGTCACCGGAATTTAACAAACAAATGTGGGGAGGATTTGCCCTGGCAGTCCTTCTACCTGAAAAAAGAGAAAAAGAACTGAATTTCGAGATGAAATATCAGTTAGTTTTTGAATCCATATTGGAGATTTCTTCACACAGAATATAAGATGGATCAAAAACACAGTAACCACGAGACTTTTAGCTCGTAGTTACTTTATTTTCCGGCATCAGAGTCTGCACCAAAATTGAAATAAATTTTTATTGAGTATCATGCCGCTTTTAATCAGCATGCTGAGCGCAATATCTTTATTTTTCAGGTTATCCAGAATTATCACACCATCCAGTTTATTAGTCTTAAAATAGTAGGAGATCTCCCGCAGGGTATCTTCGTTAATGTTGCTGAAAACCGTTATATTCAGGATGTTTTTTGCTTGCTGTGCAAAATAGTAAGCTCCTTCCTCACTTCCGCACACCGCCAGGATGGGCGCTTGTTTCATGTCCTTAAAACAGGTGTTGCGGATATATTTGCAAAAGGAAAAAAATAACTCATTACTGGTAACAAGTAAATTTTTATTTGATAGAGAGTCCTGATAACGGCGGTACTTATATAGTTTTTTGGGGACATTTTCTATGGGGCCAACGGTAACCAGGCGGGTACACAGGTCATAGTCGTAGGCGATACGCAGATTTGTATCGTATCCGCCCACAGCCTCAAAAGCAGCTTTGGAATAGATTAGGGTTCCATGGGTTATTGGGCAGCCATAATATAACCCCAAACGAATGTCTTCACTTGTTTTCACGCTGTTTCTGGTATCCTGGTACTGTATCAATTCATATTCCGAAATTCCGCCTTGCTCATCTGAAAAACACTCAATAAAGGACCCCGCTGCAACCAGATGTGGATTCTCTTTTAAATACCCAACCTGCTCCTTAATGCGGTCTGGAAAGCTGATATCGTCGGCGTCATGAATAGCAACCCATTTTCCTTTCGCTTTTGCGATGCCAATATTCAATGCAGCAGCGCTTCCCCGGTTTTCTGTAAGAAGGACTGCCTTGACCCTAATGTCATTAACCTGCTCCAAGATACGCCGTGTATCATCTGTTGAGCCGTCATCCACAATAATCACTTCAAGGTTACTGTATGTTTGTGAAAGGATACTCTCTATAGACTTCTCAATGTAGCCGGCTCCGTTATAAACTGCCATCACTACCGAAACAAGCATAGACTGGACGCCTCCTTACTTTTTGGCCATCATCCTAACATCACCATATGTCCGGCCCACTGCAGATGTTAATATCGGCATTCTGATAAATTGCATCCTTTAATCATCCGAGGAATACTCTAGATTAAGGGAAAATAGCTGGAGGCTTAGTGCAGTCCCGCATTGTGAGGTGATTATTTTTGAGTTTGGAATTCAGCGTAGTTATACCCACTTATAACCGGTCAAACCAGCTTTCTTTGACACTTGCCGCTCTGGAGATGCAATCTTTTCCCCGTGAAAAGTTTGAGGTAATCGTTGTTGATGACGGTTCTACCGATGCCACTAAAGATTTGCTTATGAAGTACCGTGCCAGATATAAATTTACGTTTGTGTCGGAAAACACCCGGCGGGGTCCGGCTGCTGCACGCAATCTTGGTATCAGCCAGGCGCGGGGCAAATACGTACTGTTTTGTGACGCAGATTATCTGGTGCTACCGGATTTACTGCAATCACACTACCTGTATCACTCCAAATATAAAAATATTGTCCTATCAGACACGCCTTATTGTTATACAGGGATTTACACTCAGTACTTTCCTGACTTTTCACCGTGGGAGAAAAAACAGATGCAGTATTTCCTGGAAAAAACAGGACTTTGGAAGAAGGAATTTTTACGGGCCGAAGAACCGATAGATATTATTACTCCAGAAGATATCCTAAGGAATATGGAAAAAATCAAGCTGGTTCTGGGCGGTAATTTCCTAACAGCAGAGTTGGAAAACGAGCTTTTAAAAACTGATGTGGCCCCTTGGCTGCTATTTATTACGCGCTGTGTTTCCGTAAAAAAAGAACCTCTGCTAAAAGCAGGAGGCTTTGATGAGCGGCTGGTCAGAGGGGCGGGAGAAGACTGGGAACTGGGCTACCGCCTGCACCGGCTTGGATTGAGTTTTCTGAGCGTTAATAAAGTCACCGGTTTTCATCAGGAGCATCCCCATGCCTACCGCACCCTCGATAAAAATTTCCTACCTTTTTATAAAGTGTTACATGAGAAATTTGGGAGTGAGGATCCTGAATTGCTGCTTCTCTCCATATGGGATTCATCTGATGAAATATTCGGTGATATCCCAAAGTATAAAAATACCCTGCGCCTATTAAAAGAAAAAGATGCCTTGCCTGATAAAACCAGGCATATGGCCGACCTCCTTATAAAATCCTGCAAACGGTAGGATGAAGGTTGCAATGGTGCTTTAATCAGATTCTTTATTTAAAAGCTCCAGTAAATATCTTTTATAATCAATCCCCAGGCCTTCTTTTTCCAGCGCAAGTTTAGTGGTAGCTTTAAGGAAACCTAACTTATCTCCCACATCGTATCGTGTGCCCTCAATAATACGTGCATATATCTCTTGTTTTCTGTTAAGCACTTTTAAGGCATCGGTGAGTTGAATTTCCCCACCCTTACCCGGTGTGACACATTCCAGTATTTCAAAAATGTCGCTGTGGATAACGTACCTTCCCATCATGGCCAGATTTGAGGACACGTCTTTTATATCCGGCTTTTCCACCATATCTTCTACTTTGATTAGCTTTGTTGTCAGCGCTGTACCTGAGGCTATACCATAACAGCTCACCATTTCATCCGGGACCTGCTGTACGCCCACAACATTAGCGCTGTATTTTTTGGCAGCATCAATTAACTGTGCCAGGCAAGGTTTATTTTTTGTGATAACAAGATCATCACCCAATAGGACTGCAAATGTTTCTCCTTGAGTAATGGCATCTTTTGCGCAGTAAATGGCATGGCCAAGGCCAAGGGGCTGGGTTTGGGTTATATAGGATATTTTAGCCATTTCAGAAATTGTTCTGGTCATTGCAAGCATTTCTTGTTTTCCTGTTTGTCTTAACACCCCTTCTAACTCTGCTGACCTGTTAAAGTAATCTTCAATCCCCTTTTTATTCTCCCCCACAACAATAATAATTTCTTCTATACCGGAAGCAACAGCTTCCTCTACCAGATAATGAATTACAGGCTTATCGATAACGGGCAGCATCGCCTTTGGCAATGCCTTGGTAATCGGTAAAAACCTTGTGCCAAAACCGGCAACCGGGATGATTGCCTTGGTAATTTTCATTTTATCCACTCCGGTTATTTCTATTGCGATACCAGTTTAGGGTTTCTCTTATTCCCTCTTCCAGGGTAACCGATGGATTATAGCCAAGTATTTGCCTTGCTGCCGACAGGTCGGGAATTCTTCTGCGGATATCCTCATAACTGGACCCATAAAATTCTTTGTAGGGTTGGAAAACTATTTCCCCTTCTGTTCCTGAAACTTTTAATACCATCTTGGCCAGTTCAAGAATTGGAGTTTCACGTTCCCGCCCCAGGTTAAAAATTCTCCCTTCTGCCTCAGGCCGTTTACCTGCCTCCATGGTTGCCTTTACAATATCATCAATATAAGTGAAACAACGGGTTTGAGCGCCGTCACCGTGTACCGTCAGAGGGGTTCGGGCAAGAGCCTGGTTTATAAAACGGGTGGCAACCCCTCCGTAAGCTGAATCATCGGCACGGGGTCCATAAACGTTAAAATAGCGCAGTATAACCACCGGAAGTCCCTGCTTGGCATAGCCAAGGCAGAGGTATTCCCCTGCTGATTTTGATATGGCATAACACCAGCGGTTTGTGCTTGCCGGGCCATAAACACGGTCATCTTCTTCCGCAAACGGAATACTTTCGCTTTTTCCATAAACCTCCGAAGTGGAGGTAAACACTACTTTTTTACCCAGCTTCCAGGCATTTTCCAGCAGGCTGGACGTATAGCAGACATTGACATCAATTACTCTTGTAGGATCTTCCACGTAATGCTTGACGCCCACCACCGCCGCCAGGTGATAAATAATATCCACTTTATAAATAAGTTTAATTAGTTGAGATTCATCTGATATACAGCCCTCAATAAAATTAAAACGAGGATTGCCTTTTAAATGTTCAATATTTTCCTCTTTGCCCGAACTCAAATCATCTATCCCCCATACTTCGTTTCCCTCTGACAGTAAAGAGGTGCACAGGTGCGAACCAACAAAGCCCGCCGCACCGGTAACTAAGTACTTCATATCCCCACTCCCAGATACTTAATTTTTTGTGCTTTCAGATCCTCTTTATTAAAAAGGTTTCTGCCATCCACTATTAACGGATTTGCCATCAGCTGCTTAATCCTGGCTAAGTCCAAATCACGATATTCCTGCCAGGCTGTTAAGATTAAAATGGCATCCTTATCTTTGGCAGCATCGTAGGGCGAATCCACCCAAGTTACCCCGGGCAACACATCTTCGGATAGCCCTGCCTGCTCAGGGCTCTTAACCCAGGGATCGGTAACAGTCACCATAGCCCCATGCAATAAAAGGCTCTTCACAATGGGCAGGCTATGCGATTGCCTGACATCATCGGTTTCTTCCTTAAAAGCCATACCAAGAACTGCTATATTTTTATCTTTTAGGGTTCCTAGCTCTGCCAACAGTTTTTCCACCACACTGTGGCGTTGCGTTTCATTAACCTCTAATACCGACTCCAGGATTCTGGCTTTCCGATTAGTTTTTTTAAACTGGTTAATTAAAGATTGTAAGTCTTTCTCAAGACATGGTCCGCTAAAACCTACTCCTGCCGCCAGAAAATGGGGATTTATTCTTGGATCAAGTCCAATCCCCTCGCTGATAGTCCTGATATCAGCGCCCACTTGTTCACACAGAATGGAAATTTCATTAATAAAAGAAATTTTAGTAGATAAAAAAGCATTACTGGCCAGCTTAATCAACTCGGAGCTTTCCCAGTTGGTGATTATTACCGGAACACCATCCGGTGCATAAAGGCCTGCCACCTTATCACCGGCTTCCTTTATCTCACTGCCCACAACGATCCTGGCCGGATTCCAGAAATCCTCTACACCGCTGCCTTCCCTTAGGAATTCGGGGTTTGACACAATGGTGACTTTTTCAGAAAGATTAAGCTCTTTTAAAATAGCAGTTAATTCAGCGCATGTTCCTACGGGAACGGTACTTTTAATTACTGCCAGGCAGTGTCTGCTTCTGCTTTTTGCCAGTTGCTCCACCGCTTGATATACCTGGGATAAATCGGCTTCACCATTTGACAAAGAAGGCGTTCCCACACAAACAAAGACAATTTCTGCTTCCTCCAAGTCACCTATTTGTGCAGTAATTGTTAGCGTACCGTCATTTACTGTTTCCCGCACCAACTCTTGCAAGCCGACTTCTTCAAAAGGTATCTTGCCGTTTAAAACACCTGCTATTTTTTCTTTATCAATATCATAGGCAATTGTTTTATAGCCCAGGCTAGCCAGACATGCAGACTGAATCAATCCGATATGGCCCAGGCCACCAACAACCCCGATTACAAGGTTATTCAGTGTACTCTCTCCTTTCATCTTACTTGTTGATGCTTCTGCGCCACTCCCTTGGTCATTTCTCTGTAGTAAAACCGTTGCGGCCCGGCGAAATAAAAATTATATAAATTAAAAACATGTTTATTTAGGACCAGCCCGTTTTCAGCCAGGTAATTTAGAATTGGTTCTTTTTTGTACCCATCAAGCAAGATAATTGACTCTGCCTTTCCTTGTTTAAACTGTTTTACTGCGGCGGCGATTTGTTTATTATGGTATTCACCGGCAAAAGCCGCAATTTTCAGCTTGCAAAAAGGAGCAACGCGATCTCTGTAATGTTCACAGCTCTCCTGAGGGCCAATAACAATGACATTTGGCCAATAGTCTTTATCCCTGCTTAACAATCTGCCTACTGCTCTGGATGAAGCGATCTGCACCTCAGTAACAGTGGCTAAACTATTGTTGTTGTGTGAAAGTGAATCATTACGAATACGATACTGCAGCAGGACTTTGGGCAGATTCTCAATTTCGCCTTTTTCCAACAGCTTTAGCCACAGGTCATAATCATAAGCAATGCGAAAGTCCGTACTATAGCCCCCTACCTGGAAAAAAACTTCCTTGCAAAACATCACAGAACTATGGGTTAAGGGACACCCATGATAGACTGCCTTTCTAATCTGAGTACTTGATACACAGGAGTTTTTCTCCCTGGCAAAACGTCTTAACCTGGCCTGGGAAACAGTAGGACTTCCCGGGATACATTCAATGAAAGTCCCCAACCCTACTAACCGTGGGTTTTTTTGAATATGTTTTACTTGCTCCTCAATTCTTGTAGGAAAGCTATTATCATCGGCATCCTGTACCGCAATCCAGTCTCCTGTTGCCTGGCTGATACCTGTATTCATGGCATTGGCTGCGCCCTGATTTTCTTTTAGATGAATCACCTTTACTTTACTGTCCGTTACCGCATCTAATATAGCTTTTGTGGAGTCTGTGGAACCGTCATTGACCACAATGATTTCCAAATTACTGTACGTCTGCGAGATTGCGGCACCCAGAGCTTCTTTTAGAAATTCTTCACCGTTATAAACAGCCATTACCAGCGATACCTTCACTCCGAATCCCCCTAATCCATACTGTCATAAACGGCAGCGGTTTCAGCTAAGCCCTTTTTTAATGAGTAACCGGTTTTCCAATTCAGTTCTTTTTGAGCCCTTTCCGGATTCAATGCGATGTGTTTTACATCCCCCATTAACTCCGGCTTGTATTGAGCAGGGAGATTACGGCCCAGAATTTCATTAATATGTTGATGTAAGTCATATATTGATGTGGCTACTCCTGTTCCGATATTTAAAGTTTGTTGCTTCCCTTTTGCTATGGCCAACAAATTTGCTGTGGCCACATCCTGAACATAAATAAAATCTCTGGATTGAAGACCTGTGCCAAAAATAGTGGGTGAAATTTCTTTTTTCATGTTTTGCATGAAAATGGGGATGACCCCACCTTCACCATGGGGTTGTTGGCGTGGGCCATACACATTGGCGTACCTTAAAATTGTATAATCCAATTTATATAGGTCATAAAAGAGTCGGACATACATTTCGCCCATATACTTTGAAGCACCGTAAAATGATATAGGCGACACAGGGTCATCTTCTGTTGCTACCCGACCCTGTGCGTCCCCGTAAACAGCACAGGTTGACGCATATATAAACCTCCCGACATTGTTTAGATGAGCAGAACGCAAAAGATTCAGAGTGCCTATGGTATTAACGGTTCCGTCCGCCAGAGGGTCCTTTATAGATTGCTGCACAAAAACCAGAGCCGCCTGATGCAGGATAACTTCAGGGGCTTCTTTTTTTATTACTTCATCGATTTGTGGATGCAAAATATCTACTTCATAAAAGACGGCATGTGCATTCACATTGCTTTTGCTGCCTGTTACAAGATTGTCGACCACCACTACCTCGTATCCTTTTTGAATTAACAGATCAACAATATGTGAACCTATAAATCCCGCTCCTCCGGTAACCAAAACCTTCAACAAAATCACTCCAGCAGCCCTTATTTAACATAGATTGCTTTATTTTATTCTTCATGTAAAAAATGTGTTACCTACCCCTGTTTTTGGGGGGGTAGCGTACATGAAAGGCGCGCTCTTTCGGTTTCCTCAGAGCGCGCTTTTGCTACTATAGTTTCAGTACTGCTGACATTAGCAGCTTCGCTATCTGCGAATAGCAGTACAAAAAAGCAAAGGCCCGGAGCACGCGGCCTTTGCTTCAAATCTGCATTGTTCAGTTTACCTGTAATTACTTTTTCAATTAATTTACCTTTTGCCTGAAGGATAACTTCTTTAAAGACCAGGCCAGCATCAGTCCATATACTGAGGCGGTAACAATGTTGGAAATAACAGTGTCGGCCTTTATTGGGATAAGTGGAGTTACGTTATAGAGGAGTGTTATTGCATATGACCCAAACCACACAACAAGGCCGTACACCCACCCCTTGAACAGATAATAGCGGCTGGTGGTTGCCGGCAGAAGATATGCAAACACTACGCCCACAACAGCGGCAAAGAACAATTGTCCGATTTGACCGATGACAGCTTCCAGGGTGGTGGCGAATCTGTAACCGAATATCAAAACGGATGCCCAGTCCAGATACAATATTTGAGCAAGGCCCAACACATAGAATGAAATCAGGTTCAAAACAGTCATTACAACTCCACCGATAAGCCCGGCTAAGAATCCATTAGCAAAGCGGTCATTCATTGACATCACCCAACTTTAGCTTATACATTCTTTTGCAATCAATACACAGAGAGTCTGACGTTTGCCTATGATGGTTTTAAATTTCATAATGCCTTAACCATTTGGCTTTTATTTATCTGATATACTTTGAACAAGTATTTTGCTAACGTAAAGCGAAAGGAAGTGCAAAATATGCCACACAAAAAACCAACCACGCTGACTCCATGGACACGTCAAGGTTGGCATGCAGCGGGATTAATTTTTTTGTTTTTGTCATTGTACTTCTTCTCCCTAAACATCGGCGCCAATACTATCTGGTCGCTTGCTGCTTTGATTTCCGCTTTTCTTCACCAAGGGTTAGTGGTTACAGTATGGCGCTTTGAACTGTTTGGAAAGTACATAACACGTCTTTTGGGCACAATGGGATTTTATCTTTACGGAACCCTGTTTTCTCTTCTGCTTTTAGCCAGATTTGGCATCGCCGCAGGTGCCGCTTTGGATTCTATGGGGGCATTGCCTCTACCCCCTGTTTTTTGGTTGGTAGTAACAGCAATAGTGTTGTTCTTCTTCATCTGGCTGCAGTATAGTGTGCTTAGATATTTTAGCATAAAACGCGCACTGGGTGCCGACCATTTTTTCCCTGAATACCGCAAGATGCCTTTTGTCCGCAAGGGAATTTTCCGCTATACACCAAACGGCATGTACGCTTTCGGCACACTTGCGTTTATGCTGCCCGGCCTTATCCTTCGTTCGGACATTGGCCTTGCCGTGGGCATCTTTCATTATTTAGCTGTCTGGTTGCATTATTGGGCCACTGAACTTCCGGACATGGAGCATATATACGGGAAAACACCATGACACTGATGAACATAACCGGGATGCTGTATTCGCAGGTTTCGGGTAACATTGCTTGTTAAAGGGAATATCTAATTGTTAGAAAAACTGACTGTGACTTCAGGAGGCTGAAATATGGATCATCTGTTTCTGGCAGGAGGAATAATCCTTTTAATTTTTTTCATTTTCAATTATATAGCGCAACGCTTTAATTTTCCGCCACTGCTGGCTTATCTGTTTTTGGGCGTAGCTTTAGCCGGCTTATTTACTGAGCCGGAACAAAACGTAATTGAGCAGATTGCCAACATGGGTATAGTGCTCTTGTTTTTCCTCCTTGGTCTGCACTTTCCCCTAAGCCGGCTTGTCAACATCTCCAGGAGAATCTGGCAGGCAGGTGTTTTGGATGTGGTGCTGTGCTTTGGCGGCAGCTTTTTTCTGGCTGTTCTCTTTGGTTTTGATCTTCTGCCTGCCCTGATTATTGGCGGAGTGGCCTATGCCAGCAGTTCATCCATTACAGTAAAAATGATGGAAGAAACAAACCGCATGACCACTCCTGAAGGTGAATTTAAACTGGCATTGTTAATTTTTGAAGACCTGGTTGCTCCGGTAATGGTTTCATTTCTGGTTGGCCTCAGCCTGCAGGGAGAAATTACCGCCCAGGCCGTTGCCATTATTTTTGCCAAAGTGGTACTGATGACCGCAGCATCAATCATTATTGCTTATTTTGGCTTTCGCAAACTTGACCTGTTTTTGAAACGTTATATGACAAAAGACTTCATACCTTTGTTTGCCATATCCATCGCTCTGATTTTCGCCGGCATTGCCTATTATTTGGACCTGTCCAAACTGTTGGGCGCATTTTTAGCCGGTGTTATGCTTTCAGAGACCGGAACATCTAAGGAACTGGAGCATCTCATTAGTCCTATTAAAGACATTACCCTGCCCTTTTTCTTTTTCTGGTTTGGCACATCCATTGCTTTTGGTGCAGGGGTAATTGCTCCGTCCTTACTGATGATTTTGATTGCCTGGGCATTTGTGGGGAAAATAATAGTGGGCTTCTGGGGCGGACGGATTTACGGCCTGACCTTTGGCGGATCTTTGCGGGCAGCATTTTCACTGGGCCAGAGGGGTGAGTTCTCTGTGGTTATCGCAGCTTTAGCAGATACGGCGCTACGGGTATTTTTGGGGATATATATTGTAATTACAGCTATTGTCGGGGTATATTTGTTCCGCAGGGCTCCTGCTATCTCTGAAAAGGTTGCCCGCTTAATGAAAAAGACTTAGATTATGGAGGAGTGATTTCCCTGTGAATATCATTATTATTGGTGGCGGAGATATCGGTACAGAACTGGCTGCTAACCTCTCGGCCAAAAAGCAAAACGTGGTGCTGATTGACAAAGACCCTGCAAAAGTCAAAAACCTAAGCCAGAAGCTTGGAATATTGGTTATCGAGAAAAAGCTAAAATTAAAACGGCTAAGATGGTTATTGCAGTAACAGAAACTGATGAAACAAACATCATCGCCTGCATGATTGCCAAAACATTTAATGTACCCATTACAGTGGCAAGGGTACGCAACCCCGACAGCGCCGGCGACGTAGATATTGATACCCGTGGCCTGACGCAAAAGCAGGTAGGTATCGATATTATCATCAGCCCGGAAAAAGCGGTGGCTCAGGAAATTTCTAAGATGATTCACTTTCCCGATGCTGAAAACATTGAGTACTTCGCCCAGGGCAAAGTTAAAATGGTGGGCGTAACTATCCGGGATGAAGCGGATATAACAAGGACCGCTGTTAAAGACCTGCCTCTGCCTAAAGAGTGCTCTATTCTGGGAATTAAACGGCAAAACGGCGATTTGGTCCTGCCTAAAGGAAATGAAAAGATAAATACAGGAGATAAAGTTTATCTGGTGGGAAGCATTGCTGCAATGAGAGAGGCAAGCAGATTATTGTATCACAGAACAACACAGATTAAGAAAGTGCTTATCCTGGGCGGCGGTATGATTGGCTATTACCTGGCCTCAATTCTGGAAGAAAACAAAAAGGATTCCTTCATGACCAAACTGATTGAGAAAAGCCCGGACCGCTGTGAAGAGCTGAACCGGACTTTAACTAAAACCCTGATTATTCAGGGTGACGGAACTGAAATGTCCTACTACAACAGAGAAGAACTAAACGAAGCCGACGTTGCAGTAATTGTCACCGGAGACGATCGCATTAATATTGTAGCGGCAATCATTGCTCAGAAAATGCAAATCCCCAAAGTCATCACTGAAGTAACAAACATTGGTTATAACTCGGTCTATAAAGATGTGGACATCACTGGCACCATAACCCCCCACTCCATCACCGCAGCACAGATCTTAAGATATACCCACAAAGAAGATGTGGTAACCCTATCCCTGTTGGAATCCGGCGCAGAGGTTACGGAACTCTTGCTATCCGATTCCGCCTCCGTTACCGGAAAAACAATTGGGCAGGCTAAGCTTCCTGAAGGTATCCGCATAGGAGTAATAGTCCGGGACGAACAGATTCTTGTTCCTCAAAAAGATACAATCCTGCAGCCGGATGACCGCCTGGTGGTAATCTCCACCGAAAAAGTATGCACAAAACAGGATAAATTCTTTGCCTGCCAGTACAGACCCTAGTACCAGCTTCCCTGCATAGGGAAGCTGGTTTACATATTTTCAGTACTAACCCTCTCCATGTGTTAACAGAATTTAAACAAAAAACTTGTCGCTTTTGTTTACAGCATGATTTTTATATGTTAGCCTAGCACTGAATGTTTATTTCTGTGATGTGCTTTGGTGCGAATTACGTTAAAAAGGTTCGCACAAAAAAGCAAATCTAGATTAATTATTGGAGGATGGATATTATTAAAACGAAAAAAGTATTTTTTACTCTGTTGGTATTTAGTGTTCTGATTTCACTGGTAGCACTTGGTGGATGCAGCGAACAGGCAACCGACGGCAATGAAGAAACTGACGGTAACAAAGCGATAGCCACTGTTAATGGAGTAGGTATAACCTATGATGATTTTTCGGCACAGCTATTAGAATTTGAACAACTGGCACAAATGCAGGGAATGAGCCTTGAGGATCCGGAAACTGTAACAATTTTGGAAAATCAGGCGGTTGAAGTTTTGATAAATGAACAACTCTTGTTACAGGAAGCGGAAAATAAAGACATTCAGATTTCTCAGTCTGAAATAGATGAGCAAATCGATCAGATGAAATCCGGTTTTGAAGATGACGGCCAGTTTGAAGAGGCTTTGGCAGCCCAAGGGGTTGAAATAGAGGAATTGGCCGACCTCATCAGGGAAGATATGCTGATTCAGGCTGTTTTTGCTGAAACAGTGCCAAATATTTCGGTGTCCGAAGATGAAATAACGGATGAAGAGATTAATGAAGTTTATGACCAGCAACAGCAAATGGCCGAAGCACAAGGCATGGACCTCCCCCCGCTGGAAGAATTAGAAGCAGAAGTTGTGGCCTTCATTATCCAACAGATGCAGGAAGCAGAAGAAAAGCAGGCCATAGAAAACCTCCTGGCTGAGCTAAGAGAAAACAGTGTAATTGAAATAAATCTGTAGTTTAACAACAAATCCGCAAACAGCTGTTTGCGGATTTGTCGTAGCCTTATAACTATGGGACATGCCAAATATATTTATTCAGCTTTAATTTAGCTTTGCTGCGGAAATATCAGTTGTTTTCCGTATATAGTTTTTAAATTGGTATAATGTTGGTAAAAATTACGTAATTAATGTTTTGGTAAATACAGATAATATGAGAGGAGGTATTTTGCACTCTTGGGAAGGAGACTTACCGTGACTCTCAAACAATTATTGCTTGTTACTGCACTTGTGCTGCTGGTCACCTTAGCAAACAGCCTTGATCTAAGAGGCCAGGTGCAATTGGCCCAGCGGGAAGCCAGTGAAGCAAGAGAGGAAGCAGAAGAAGAATTAAGAGACGCTCGCAGACTGGAACTGGAATCTGAGCAGTATGAAACACAGTTAATGAAAATTACCAAGTATGCCCCCCTAAGCCCTGACGCTGTGCCCGGATGGGACTTTGCGGGAGATCCGTCCCTTACTGCCAGCGGTGAAGAATTGATACCGGGTAAAACTGCAGCAGCAGGTCCCAATGTCCCCTTCGGGACCAGAATCTATGTGGAGGGTATCGGTTGGTTTGAGGTACAGGATCGCGGCAGCGCCATAGGCCCCAATGACATTGACCTGGCTGTGGAATCCAGAGAAGAGTCACTGGAGTTTGGTATACAGGAACGACTGGTTATTTTTGAACTGGGTGACGATACAGATGTTGAAGATGAAGAAGAAGAGGATTGAAGACACTTGATGTGTCGACAATCCTCTTTTTATGCCGCTGCAACGGTTTACACAATTGTTGCAGCGGCTGTTTTTTTACTCTGCTAATTTCTCAGGCGTCACCGTATTTCCTGTATAGATATTCTGACAATATGTTTCTTTGATAAAAAATGTGGTAAGCAAACTGAAAAAAACCACACCGGCGGTAACGAGAAAAGCACTTTGATAGGCTTCAACAGGATAGATTCTCAGCCCATTCACCACGGTGCCCTGCCAGTTTAAATCAAGAATATAGCCAAACAGAAACTGCATTACTGCGCCTCCCAGAAAACCGCCGATATTGGCAATACCGGTAGCCAGTCCCACCACTGAAGGATGGCTGACTTCCTTGGCACAAGCCCAGGTCAGCGCTGCAGGGGAACAAAAAATGCCCAACATAATAAGTAAATACGGTAAAGCGGCCAGCGGTGGCATTCCACCGTTCCAAAACGCCAATAACAGCCAGATTACCAAATACAGCGGTGTAAACAGCATAATGGGCAGCTTCCTGCGCCCGATACGGTCTGAGAGAAATCCCATCATCAGTGGGCCAATAAGGCCGGCAACTAAGGACAGGAGGACGTAGTTTGTAGCTTGATCCCGACTCATCCCATAAACCTGGGTTAAATATGGGCCCAGCCACATACCTTTTAGGGCCAACATGGTGCCGTACAAACCAAAACTCATGGTAACGGTAGGCCAGATAGATTTATTTAAGATAGTTTCCAACAGCTGCTGCTTAAGTTTTCCCGGCTCTGTTTTGGAGCGTTTTTCTGCCATAGAATCGGTGGAGTTGGGGCGGTTTGCGACAAAGTTCCAGGTAAGAACTCCAAACAGAACGGTTATTAAGGCAATAACATGAAAAGATGCACGCCAGCCAATGGCAACCACCAATAAATATAAGGGTGTTGTGGCCACCATGGAACCCAGATTACCACCAAACAAAGTCAGTCCCGACATGGTGGCAAACTCATTGTCACGAAACCACTCGGCAACCAGCTTCATGATACAGATAAAAATCAGGGACATTCCCAGTCCAATAAAAAAACGTACCCAAATAAGCCAGCCACAATGTTGTGGCACTGCCGAAGATGAAGGCCCCCAGGCTTCCGGTCACGGCACCGCCGGTAATGGTTTTCTTTGGGCCCAGGGTATCGGCTAATATCCCGGAGGGAATCTGCATCAGTGCATATACATAAAAGTAGATCGAACCCAAGGCTCCCAGGGCAGCTCCTGAAGTGTTGAATGCGGTCATCAGGTCGTCAAAAATAACCGTTGGTGCAACACGGTGGAAGTGACTGGTGGCATACAGCAGGCATGGAATAAGCCAGACTATCCAGCGTTTACTTAATACTGCCTCTGGCGCAGAAATGTTGCTCTGTAAGCATGGATCATGTTTTGCCATCTTTGTTCTCCTTATGGTAACAACTAGTGTGGTATTTATGGGTTTATATATATCCTGCATTTATAACAGGCAAATGTCAACAAAAAAAACTCCCAATAACCATCGGTATCGGGAGATCTGTTTTTATCCTTGTTGTTTATTATACCTTTGTTCCAGCATGTGCGCCACGATTAGCTTGTCCAGTTTTTGACTTTGTGCTAACGAAATCTCACTGCCAAGGCCAAAAACCGCCACTGTCTGTTCCAACTTCTTTCTTTCCGCCACAATCTCATATAAGATAGACATGGCTTGCACCTCTCTAAAGTTTTTTACAATATTCTACATTTAATCCATTATTCCTGTAGGACCCAGGACCTATTTTGTCCCCAAAGTATAAAATTTGTCAGTAAAAGCACAATAAAGTATTATAACTGCTTAAGGGGGTCATTATGGCCGTTCCTCTTGAATATATTTACCTGATTTATACCATCCTCCTGGCTGTGATTCTGGTTGTGGTGGTACCGAAGGAAAAGATACGCCAACTTGCAGTGTACGCCATTCTTTTTGGAGCCTTAACTAATATCATACTGATTATCATGGCAACGCATTTACTGGATTTGGGCGGACACCTTAACTTCATGCCCTTTGGCGTGGCGGGCATCCCCTTCTTCCCCCCCATAGCGTGGACTGTGTACTTTATCATGTTCATGTATTTTCTACCTGAAAAAAAGCCCTGGAACTTTGTGTTTACGCTGACAGCCTCCTTTTATGCCGTATTCTTTGCCAATGTGCTGGTAAACATAGGCCTCTTTTATTCCAACTACGGCCGCTTTATTGTACCGCTTATGATTTACGGCCTCTGGCATTTCACGGTAATGTGGGTGTATCAGCGATTTTTTCTGCACAAGTCGGTTTATTGACTACCTTCCCTATTTGGGAAGGTATTTTATTGTGCGGGGCAATCTCATAGTTGACAATTTGTTTACTTTTTGTTTAAAAGCATCTTGCATTTATGTGTTAGGGTGAGTATATCTGGTAAAGTAATTTAATGTTTGGAGGATTTGCCATGGCTGACTTACCAATGGAAAAGAAAACACGCTTCAGTGAAATTGATGCCTTAAGAGGGCTTGCCGTCCTGCTGATGGTATTTAACCACGGCATGGAATGGGCCCATACCACAGCCTTTGACATTGTGGTGATTCTGCAAACTTTATCAATCGGCGATATTGCAACGCCCATGTTTTACTTTGCTGCCGGGCTGTCTTTATATCTGTCTCTGCAAACAAAACTCAGAAAAAATCCGGACCCGTTATTGGTCCGTCAGCGATACACCGTCCGTTTGGGTAAACTTTTTGCTATCGGGATAACGGTCTCACTGACCTGGGGAGTACTGCAGGCACAGGCCGTTACTTTACTGAGTCTGGTCTGGCTGACAATGACACTGCCGAAATTAAAAGATTTAAACCCACCACGATACTTTTTTCCCGGCTTGCTGGCTGCTACCTTAAGCCTCCATTTCCTCATTACAAGCAATGCGCTGCATCCGGCGGTTGAAAGAGTTTTTTCCGGCCAGTTTCCGCTTTTTGCTATTCTTTCCATCAATATCGCAGGTTTTTACCTGGCATCACGGCTGGCTCATAAGAGTTTTACTCTACAGGCTATAGCCCTGGCCACACTCTTGATTGGCAGCGGACTAGTGTTGAGGCATAACGACGCAGTTTTTGTTCGCTCCGGCGCGCCCGCCGCATTCTTATTGTTTGGCATCGGCTTGGCCATTTTGTTCTTGGGGATTTTCCGGTATGCACCTGTACAACGGCTCAGCTTATTTCGCTACCTGACTATGATGGGCAAAGATGCTTTATTTGTCTACGTATTTCATTATGCATTATTCTTCGTCCCCTTCTTTTTTACCGGTTTGATGGGCACCTTGTCCGCCACCGCATCTGTAATTTTTTCCGGTTCCATGCTGGTGGGGATAAGCATAATGGTAAAGCTGCGGGAGAAAAACAAAGTTACTGTTTTTGCCATGCTAGATATGATTGTGGCCGGGTTTTGGAGTTACCTCTCCCAAATTTCCCTGCCCTCCCTATCGCAACCCAAACCTCGCTCAGCCCGGATCAGTAACAGCGGAATGTGGACTGACAACTAAATTGATACAGAAACTGCCATAATCCTTTGGAGGTTATGGCAGTTTTTTTTCGAATAGTATAGAATAGCGTTCTAAAAAGGGTGTGAAAATTATGGCAACAAATGCACGCCAGGCTCTGGTGGTTGAAGACGATAGTGATATTTCTGAGCTGGTCCGGATTGTACTGCGGGCAGAAGATTTTGCGGTGGATGTGGCACATGACGGACAAAAAGGGTTGGAGATGGCTATAACAAAACCTTATAACCTGATAATTCTGGATTTAATGCTGCCCACCTTGGATGGCTGGGAAATCTGTCGCCGTCTGCGAGATACCGCAGCCACTCGCAGTACCCCCATTATTATGCTCACAGCAAAAAATGAAGAATCGGATAAAGTTCTGGGGTTGCAGGTTGGCGCAGATGATTACCTTACCAAACCTTTTCGGCCCCGGGAGTTTTTGGCCCGGGTGCACGCTCTGCTCAGGCGCACCACCGACTATAACCAGCCTGATGACACCCTGTATTTTTGCACTTTAACTATTTATCCGCAAAGTTATCAGGCTTTCATAGAGCAAAAAACCGTGGATTTAACCCCGAAGGAGTTTGAATTACTGCTGATTCTGGCCCGCAATGCAGGCCGGACACTAAAGCGTGAACAGCTGCTGGAACAAGTGTGGGGATACGAATATCCCGGCAGTACCCGAACAATTGACGAACACATTAAAAGGCTGAGGCAAAAGATTTCTCAACTGGAGCCCGGTTATACTTTTGTTCAGACTGTGTGGGGCGTGGGCTATAAACTTGAGGTGAAAGAAAATGATAATTAAATGGGGACCCAAGAGTTTATTTGCCAAGCTGTTGGCTGCCCACATGGTGGTGATTATGGTTACGCTGGCCACCATTGGATTTCTCTTTTCCTATCTGGTAGACAAGTATTTTTTCAGCGCCCGGGAGTGGGAACTCACTGCTCAGGCGGAGCAGGTTGCTGAATTGCTTGCTGCCGAGTTCCAGGCGGGAAACTTCACTGAGGTTGAAAAGATGTCGGAGACATTGTCTGTCTCCATGGATGTAAAAGTTCGGGTTATGGATGACCAGCGCAATGAAATAGTTACCGCCATCCCTCCCCAGGGAGAAAGCACAGAAAGCGTTACCTTAGACCCCGACGAGATTGATTTTATTATGCAGGGAGATGTTATCTCCAAGAAAGTATATGGCCCGGCGGTGCAGCATCTGTTGGTGGGTATGCCGATTTTCAAGGGAGAGAACGGCAGGGAGGCTGAGAATCCCGAAGTAATTGGCGGCATTATTGTCAATGCTCCCCTGGCGTCACTGCGGGCAAATGCAGCCCAAATCAGCAGCCTGGTCCTCTACTCCCTCCTATTTGCCACTTTGGTTGCCGGTTTCTTTGCTTTTAATCTGGCTAAAACAATCTCCAGGCCGCTGCAGGCCATGACCAGTGCGGCTATGGACATGAAGTCAGGTAATTTCCGCAACCGCATCGATATCAATGACAAGGGAGAGCTGGGACAACTGGCTGCCACATTTAATCAGGCCGTGGAGGAAACCAATAAAACCATCCACGAACAAAAAAGGCTGCAAGCTCTGCGCCAAAACCTGGTGGCCAGCGTTTCCCATGAATTTCGTGCTCCCCTCACTTCCATCCAGGGCTTTGTGGATGCCATGCTGGAAGGATTTATCCGGGAAGAGGAGCAGGAAAAATATCTGCGTGTAATACTAAATAACACCCTGCATTTAAACCGACTGGTCAATGATTTGGTGGATTTGGCCAGTATTGAGAGCGGCTATGTGCAGCTTCGTTACGAAGATGTGGATCCATATACTTTGGCGGAAAAAGCACTGGATTCGGTCTATCCCCAGGCCCAGGAAAAGAGTATTAAACTGGAATACAATTATGAAGAGGGGCTGCCGGCAATACGGGGAGACGGAGACCGACTTTATCAGATATTGATCAATTTATTGGAGAATGCCATCACCTATACCCCAGATGAGGGAAGAATTGCTTTGGAAGCGCAGCTAAGCGACGATAAAGAAAAAGTTATCTTTACCGTCAAAGACAACGGCCAGGGCATTCCATTGGCAGAGATCCCTTATATCTGGGAACGGTTTTACAAAGTTGATAAAGCCCGTAACCGTGCAAACAAGGGTAAAGGATTGGGACTGGCCATCGTGCGGGAACTGGTCCATATGCATAACGGGGAAGTGGCGGTAAAAAGTACACCGGGAGAAGGCAGCGCTTTTTCAGTGATCATCCCCATAGAGGAAAAAGAAGATGAAAAAAGTCCTGATTAATAATCAGGACTTTTTCTATAGCTTAGTTGAGGATGTCTTTACGATTAAAGTGCAGCAATGCGCCAAGGACAAAGATAAGCCCGTGGCTGCCGATAAAAATAACGGCAAAGCGCAAACTTTCTCCCCCTGCAGGAAAGGTCAGAAGTCGTCCAAAAGAAATAAAATAGGTGCTTAGCAGGTATGGTTGCAATCGGCTGAAAATAAGGTCCAGCATTGTATAGGAGAGCAGTACTGCCATTGATAAACCTACTACCGCGGCGCTGCTGGAGAGCAATAAAGCCACCAGGATTATAAAAGCGGCAAAAGAAAGCAGCGGAAAAACTGGAGCCAAAAAAGAGATGACGGTGATGGAAATGCCCTGCCAGGCGGTATAAGCTATTCCCTGCTGCATAAACTGTCCACTCCAACCAAAGAAAAGAATACCCAAACCGTAGGCCAGTATCAGGGCAAAAAACAGCAGAAAAAAAATGATAAAAAACAGCGAAATAATTTTGGCCACAATAAACTGTGTCCGGGACACCGGATGCACAAGAGATAGCGACAGGGTACCGGAGCTGTACTCTTCGGTAAACGTTTCCGCTACCAACATGATTAGAAAAACAGGTACTGCCCAGGAAACCACTATCCCGTGCATGGTCAGGGGAAACACCTGGCCGTCCAGTGTCCTCATGCCCACAACAAAAGTCATGACCACCGGTACCATATACAGTATAAAAACAATGAGCAAGAAAGCATATAGCTTACGGTTTGTAAAAAATTTCAGCATTTCATTTTTAATCAGGCCCCTCACCAGTTTCCCCTCCCCCCTGTGTCAGTTCCACAAACAGCTGTTCCAAAGTAGTCTTTCTGGGAACGATATAACGTACCGGTATGTTTTTGTTCACAAGGTGTCTGTTTAATTCTACTGAACCACCACAGTCGATTTCCACCGTGGCGTGGTCCTTTTTCACCGTAATATGCTGAACAAAGCCTGCCTGACGTAGTACGGGTACGGTTTGTGCCATGTCGTCTGTGTGCACATCCACAATTTCATAGTTACGTTCCAACAGCTTCTCCAGGCTGCCCTGACGGATAATCTCCCCTTCTTTAATTACAGCGATGTTGTCACATACCTGTTCTATTTCACTTAACAAATGACTGGTAATAAAAAAAGAGATTCCCTGTTCTTTCTGCAGGTTACAAATCATCTTGCGAGTTTCCATCATACCCTGGGGGTCAAGGCCATTTAGCGGTTCATCAAGAAAAACAATGGTGGGTTGGGTAAAAAGGGCGCGAGCCAGGCCCAGGCGCTGCTTCATCCCCAGGGAAAATGTCCCTACCTTATCTTCCGCCCGAGGGCTTAGCCCCACCATTTCCAGCGCTTCCCCTATTCTTTTTACAGGAACTTCAGGATGGAGATTATGGATTAACTGCAGGTTTTTATAAGCTGAAAGACCTTCATAAAACCTGGGATTCTCCACCACAGCTCCTACGTGCTTAATCGCCTGTTTAAAATTACTGCGCAGCGAATACCCGTTTAGATAAATACTGCCCCGATCAGGCCTGACCAGCCCTAGAATGATGCGGATTAAAGTGGTTTTACCGGCTCCGTTGGGACCTAAAAAACCCAGTGACTCCCCCTTGTTTACCCGCAACGACACATTCCGGAGAACGTTTGTTTTCCCAAAACTTTTATGTATTTCTTTTACATGTAAGGTGTATTCCTCAGACATTGGTACTCCCCTGTTCGTTGTACATAATAAAAGGGTTATTCGCGCCAATGTGCGAATAACCCTTTTGTTTTCCCTCTATTGCTCCAAATTGGGACCTCCGACCCAGCGGTCCATTACCAGGCAGGCGGTCAGGTCCCCCATCACATTGATGGCGGTTCTGCTCATATCAAGAATACGATCCACGCCGATGATGAGCGCAATGCCGCTGGGGGGAATCCCCACACTGGCCAACACCGAAGCCAGGATAACCATGCCCACACCAGGTGTGGCGGATGAACCAATGGAAGCACCCACGGTCATCACAATGATTAACAGCATGGAAGCTAAGGTCAGCTCAACTGCAAAAACCTGTGCCAGGAAAATGGCGGCCACACCCTGATAGAGGGCGGTACCGTTCATATTAATGGTGGCGCCAAGAGGAATGAGAAACTGGGAAGTTGAAGGGCGCACACCCAGTTTTTCTTCTGCCACCTGGATGGATAACGGCATAACCGCAGCGGAACTGGATGTGGAAAAAGCCAGCAGCACCACTTCCCGCACTGCCTGGAAAAACTCCAGCGGATTTTTACGCCCCACCACCATCACCAGCAGCATGTAGACGCCCAGCAAAATTAACAGGCCCAAAAGAACCGTGAGGACATAAATGGCCATCCCCAACAGGGCATCAATGCCGGTGGTGATGGTGGTTTGCGCCAGCATACCAAAGACGGCAAACGGGGCCAGAAGCATTGCCCAGCGGACAATGGTCATACAGACCTCCTGAATGGCGCCAAGCAACTCCAAAAGGGGCTCGGCGTAGGTGGAGGCGGTGGATATCAGGGCAATGCCAAAGATTATTGCTATCAATACTATCTGAAACATTTCCCGATCCACCATGGCCCCCAGCGGGTTTTGGGGCAGAATGCTGGTGATAACTTCCGGAATGCCCACAAAATCGGGAGCATCAACCATTTCCTCCTGGTCAATGGGAGTTTCGGCTCCCATGGTTTCTTCCAGCGTCGAGCCGTCAATAAAGAGTCCGGGCTGGATGGTTAACGCCACCATCAGGCCAATCACAATGGCCACAACGGTGGTGGCAACAAAATAAAAGGCCAGCCTTGTACCCATTTTACTTAACTGCTCCATATCTTCACTGGCGGCCAGTCCGGTGATGATGGAGGCAAACACCAAGGGCACCACAATCATCTGAATCATGCCCAAAAAGATTTGCCCGGGCATGGCCAGCCAACTGCCGATAACGGCACCGGTCTCTCTGGGTACCAAACCGGTGGTAGGCCCCAACAAAATACCGGTCATAATACCCAAAAACATCGCTACCAGTATCTTCAGCCACAAACGTGACCTAATCAGTGAATGCATGTGGATAGTAAGGTTTTTTAAGGAACGGGGATGTAGTACATTTAAAGGATTGTCCATTTGTTATCCTCCTTCTCTTATTTCTATATCCTTTCTCTCTTTGCAGAAGTGTTTCCTACTGTATTTTTGGGGCTTAATTATTATGTAAGACTTTTCAAGTGCCTTGTGTGTGTTATAATGGAATTGGTTTTAATAAGGAGGGGAATCCATGCTGGAAAAACAACTAAAGAAAATCCGCACTAAAAATAAATTAACTATTGAGGAACTATCTAAAGCCTGCAACTTGCCTCTGGCATACCTAAAAGAAGTGGAAGAAGGAAAGCGTGAGCTCACCAGCAAAGCCCTGGATTATCTTCTTGCGAACCTTGACTTAGATGAAGATATTGAGGCCTTACACTTTAGCACATCCGGGATGGGTGATAAACTGCGGGCCATGAGGGAGGAAAAAGGGCTTACCCTGGAAGAGTTGGGCAGGCACCTTGACTTGTCTGTAACCTACTTAAGCGAAATCGAGTTGGGAGAAAGAACGCCTTCTATTCAGACGCTGCAGAAAATCAGCCGCTACTTCAATGTTCCCATAAGCTTGTTTCTCCATACCGAGGGCAAACTGATTGCCACGGGTAAAAAAATACGCATGACGCGGGAAACCAAAGGAATGACACAAAAGCAGCTGGCCAACGCAGCCCAGATTTCCCCAGGCCTTGTGGCTCAACTGGAAACAGGAAAAGTTCAGCCCTCATTAAAAACCATTGAACGCATTTCCAAAGCGCTAAGCGTATCTGTCTGCTATCTGATACTGGAGCAGGAAGACGCGGAAGGGATTATTGCCGGTATCACCCCCGAACTGCGTGAACTACTGTTTGACCCCCGCGTACAAATGCTCATCGGCCACATCTGCACATTAGACAGCGAGCAACTGCGGCTGGTTCTGAATTTTATTCATATGCTGAAGGAACCTGCTCTTAAAGAAAAATAATATAACAGTGCAACTAAAAGAACCGGGATTAAAAAATCCCGGTTCTTTTGTGTTTATTATTCAGTTACCAGAGGAAGTTCTGCTCTTTCTACCCAACCGTCACGCACGCCGTACAGAAGAGATCTGGCATCCAGACCCAGCATGCGCAGTACGCCTACGGTCTGGCCGGCGGTTTGACCGGAGTAGCAACCTACTACTACGGGGCGGTTGGTGGGCAGGGATTCAAGAAGTTCACCCACCTGGGCCCAGGGGCTGTGCACAGAATGCTCGATGTAACCTTCTTCAAAGTCTTCGCCTCTGCGGATATCAAGAACATAGAAGGCATTGGGGTTCTCTTCAAGTCCGGCCTGCAATTCTTCCGGGTCAAACAAGGCCCGGTTACCGTCTGCGATATCGGCAAATACTGCCTGGGCTTTTTCCCAGAGAATTTCTTCTTTTTCATCGGCAGGGGAAGTAACAGCAGACAGGTCGGCAGCAGCTACCATACCTGTGCCCTCTTTGGCAAATCCTTCTTCTTCCCAACCAAGCCTCATACCGTAAAGCATGGATTGTGCATTGTCAAAACCGGCCATGCGAAGCAAGGCAACGGCCTGCCCTGCAGTCTGGCCTGAGTAGCAGGCAACCACAACCGGCCTGTTTTTGGGCAGACGGTCCATAATTTCTCCCACATTACCCCAGCCACTGTGGACTGCTCCTGCAATATGACCTTCTTCAAAGTCTTCAGCGCTGCGAATATCAAGAATAAACATGGCATCAGGATTTGACTCCAGAGCTTCTTTTACATCTTCGGAGCTAATGATGTTGTTATCATCAGCTACTTTGGGAAAATATGCTTTGGCCGCTTCCAATACTACTTCCTGCGGGTCAAGAGCAATTTCTTCTTCCAGATTATTGTCATTATCTTCGATATCCACCGGCTCATTGTTATTATTTTCTTCGTTGCCGCAGCCTACTAAACCAAATGCCATCACACCTACTAATAGCAAAACCAACAATAACTTAAAAGTCTTTTTCATTCTACATACCCCCTTGATTTTTTTCTTAACTGCTCTTTTCTTAGTTTCACTGCATTAAGCAAGATCTAAGGTATGTCTGTTACAACCCATTCCCGGCTGGCCTGGCTGTCGTTTTCACGGATGTCCTCTTCGCGCAGGAAAATAAACGGGTTGCCATGACAGGAATCACAACTTTCATTTTGGATGGTGCTGCGTTGCACGTTATGGGTGGGCGAATATTTCCAGTTGGAGATTTCATCGAAGTTTGGCAGTTCCGCTCCCATGGGCCTAAACGTATCAGCAGTGGTGGGAATATGACGGATGGTCATATATCTGTAAGGATGCTGTTCGGTGGGATTGGGGTTCTGGCCGATTTTAAACATAATGCGCATATCCGATGTTCCGGCCACACTGCCGTCTTCCTGTGGTGTAGCATGGCAGTCAAAGCAATTGTTATTTGCCGAAGCGTGACATACCTGACAGGACATGGCATCCGGCTCATGGACATTATGGGCCTGAATGTCTGAATCGGTATAGACTTCCTCGTGACAGTCAAGACATTTAGGCAGGTCGGCTTCCCACATATTCTGCTCAAACTCACCGCTGCCATGGAAATTATTCACCGGATGACAATCTATACAGTGCATACCGTTGTCATAATGGACGTCGCTGCTATACCCCACCCGGCCCATGAACTCTCCGGCATTTCTAGCGCCGTGACAGCCGTAACATGTGTCTTCCATAGGCGGTGTCTTAGTAAAAGTGTGTTGTGAATGGAGACCGCCGGAGTATGCTATGGGACGGCTCACATGGCAGGAGCCACATGTTGCGTGACACTTGTAACAATTGTTGTCAAAAGCCTCCCTGATTCCGCCATCTTCATCCAGTACACCGGGGTGAGTAAAGTCTTCCAATGCATTGCGCATGCCCTGAATGGTGTAATGAATGGATTTTTCAAAATCAGAAGCGATATCTCCGTGACATTCCTGACAAATTCCACCCGCATCGGCAGATGGATACTTAATCATACCGGCGTGTGCTTCAGCTTTGTCTTCCACATTTTCTCCACCGTGACAGGCAATACAGCCCAGTTCACCATGGGTGGAAGTCAAAAATGCTTCATCGACACAGTACTTTTCGCTGCCCGCCAACTGCGGACCGGCAACACCTCAGCCGCCTCCGCCGCCTTCGGCAGCAGGTGGCGGCGTATACATTGAGTCAATAATATCCGGTTCAATGTGGCATGTGATGCAGGCATCACTGGCCACAGCCTCCACCTGAGGCTGCTGCTCACCGCAGCCAACTGCCAGTATAATGACAAACGCTGCGAAGAACATTAGCAATACTAAGTTTTTTCCTCCATCTTTCAGCAATTTTTTCACCTCTCCTGTTGTCATTTTTCCCCCGAAAACACATAGGTTTGTCCTCTGCCAAGTCCCTGGGTCATCCCTCCCTCGCTTAGTATATATGTACTAACGAATTAACAATGTACTCATATACTAAACCATTATACTTTTCCTACATGTTTACTCTGTATTTGAAAACCCTTTATTCATGCGGTTTAAGGCTGTTAAAAGTATAACACAGATACATTATTTCCGCCATAGCTTAGCGACAATAATTTCACATATTTTTAACAATTGTAACCTTACAGACAAATGTTGGATAATTTTTAATTTTTGAAAGGACCTCCTCTAAACAGGAAATAACTATAAGCAGTAACAAATTACGCCACGGGCCGCTATTCTTTGCTCTGCAAAGGCACCAGCTAAATCCCGGTCAAAAAGCGACCATCGTCTACGATACCAAGTGGAGCAGTACCGAGAAGATGGCCGCCGGTTTCTACGGGAACAGCTGAATTAATAAAAGACCGGACAGCTGGTAGCTGTCCGGTCTTTGTTTGATTGCAACCTGAACTCAGGTTGAAAGTTAGCCTCAGCCAAAACCGAAGCGTTTGGACGGGCAGGAATCGCTTTGTGCACAGGGGCTCTCTTTGGCGCCCCCCTTGCTTACATTTATACCGAACTTTTCCTGCAAATCAGCGCTCTCACACTTAGCACAGCGCACCTTTTTCTTATCGGCACTGGGCACCTGAGTTTCAAAGCGGTGTCCACACTGTTTGCAGATAAATTCATAAGTTGGCACGGGCAGGACCTCCTTTTTGCAAAGATACCCTCACAGCGTATCTGTCATCATTGTAAGGGCATCACCGCCCGGATGTCAATAGCTTTAGCGGCCAAGCAAGCGCAATGCCCGCTGAACCACATTATCTAAGGTAAAGCCAAACTTCTCCATCAGGATATCACCGGGGGCGGAGGCTCCGAAGTGATCAATGGCTATGATATCTCCCTCGATACCGGTGTAACGCTCCCATCCCATGGGATGGCCGGTTTCGATGGCCAACCGTTTCGTAATGGCCGGCGGCAAGACTTCATTGCGGTAGGACTCCGGCTGCTTTTGGAACAGTTCCCAACTCATCATACTGACCACCCGGGCGTTTACACCTTGGCTTTGCAGTTCTTTTTGCGCCTTGACCGCCAAAGACACTTCTGAGCCGGAGGCCATCAGGATTAAATCGGGAGCTCCGCCTTCCTCCTCACTGACAATATAGCCTCCCTTGACAGCATCCAGGCCGGTGCCTTCCAGTTGGGGCAGGTTCTGCCGGGTGAGGACCAGAGCCACCGGACCGTCGGAGCGTTTTACAGCATGCAGCCAGGCTGCCGCTGTTTCCTTTCCGTCGGCCGGGCGCAGCACGTGCAGATTGGGAATGGAGCGCATATTGGCCAGATGCTCAATGGGTTGATGGGTAGGCCCGTCTTCTCCCACTCCGATACTGTCGTGTGTATACACATAGGTAACGGGAATACCCATCAGTGCCGCCAGGCGTACCGCAGGTTTCATGTAATCAAAGAATGCCAGAAAAGTGGAACCATAGGGGCGCAGGCCGCCGTGCAAAGCCATGCCGGACATAATGGCGCCCATGGCATGTTCCCGCACACCAAAGTAGATATTGTTACCGGCCCGGTTGTCCGCGGTAAAATCCCCCAACCCCTTTAGATAGGTTTTGGTGGAAGCATTTAAATCAGCGGAACCGCCGGCCATGTTGGGCAGGTACTTGGCCAGAACCTGCATAATCTGGCCCGAAGCGGCCCTGGTTGCAGTGGGCTTATCGAATTCCCAAAGCGCCGGGTCCGCTTCCAGTTCAACGGGAACATCACTTGTATGCCAGGCATCCCAGCGGGCCGCATCTTCCGGGTATTTATTGCGGTATTCGCTAAAAAGCCTGTCCCATTGCCGCTTGTTATCTTCCAGGCCGCTTTGCAGGCCGGCAAAATGTTCTTTTACTTCGTCAGGTACGTGGAATGGGGGTTCTAAGAGCCAGTTCAGGTTTTCCTTGGTTAACTTAACTTCATCTGTACCCAGCGGAGCGCCATGGGCCGATGCTTTCCCCTGTTTATTGGGACTGCCATGACCAATGGCGGTGCGCACCAGAATCAGGGACGGACGTTGTTGATCTTTTTTGGCTGCCGCAATGGCTTCATCAATGGCTTCCAGATCGGTACCGTCGGATACCTTCATTACCTGCCAGCCATAAGCTTCATAACGCTTGGCCACATCTTCGGTGAAGGCAACTTCCGTACCTCCATCGATGGTTATTTCGTTATCATCGTAGAGGCAAATCAACCGACCCAGCCCAAGATGGCCCGCCAAAGATGCTGCCTCGGAGGTAATCCCCTCCATCATACAACCGTCACCGGTATAAACGTAAGTATAGTGATCTACCAGCGGAAAGTCCGGCTTGTTAAATTCTGCAGCTAAACGGCGTTCGGCAATGGCCATACCCACAGCGTTGGCAAAGCCCTGACCCAGCGGCCCGGTGGTGGTCTCCACCCCCACCGTATGCCCGTATTCCGGGTGTCCCGGAGTTTTGCTGCCCCACTGCCGGAAGTTCTTTAGCTCTTCCAGCGACAGATCATAGCCGAAAAGATGGAGCAATGCATAGAGCAGCATGGAGCCGTGTCCCGCAGAGAGCACAAACCGGTCACGGTTGGGCCAGGCCGGATCACCGGGGCTGTGCTGCATAAAGTCCGACCAGAGTTTATAAGCCATGGGAGCCCCCCCCATCGGCAAACCGGGATGCCCCGAATTGGCTGCTTCCACCGCATCCACCGCCAGCATGCGGATTGTGTTAATGGCTAACTGCTGTACATTCTTCATTTTATCCCTCCTGGAAAGTTACAAAAAAGTGTTCTCTCCTATTTTATATAATACTGGTGCAAAAACACAAGGCATAGTTTGCCTATATCGACAATAACGGCCAAATTTGTAGGCTTGCATCCAATTTTTCTTTGCTATACTATGAAGAAGATAAGACAAAGCAGGTGATTATGGTGGCAAATGCTGTGGAAGCAAAACAACTGCAAAAATACTACGGTTCGCTGCGGGCAGTGGACAACATTGATTTTGTCATATCCCAGGGCGAATATTTCGGCATACTGGGGCCAAACGGCGCCGGAAAAACCACCACCGTGGCCATGATTTACTGTTTCCTTCCGGTAGATGGCGGCTCCCTGCATGTCCTTAACCACAATGTAGAGGTTGATGCCCGGGAGATTAAAGGAAAATTAGGCGTGGTTCCGCAGGAAAATAACCTGGATTTGGAGCTTTCCGTTTTAGAAAATTTAATCGTTTATGCCTCCTATTTTGGCATTTCCCGTGATAAGGCACTCCCAACAGCTCTGGAGCAGTTGAAATTTTTTGGCCTGCTGGCCAAAAAAGATGTGGATGTGGAGTCACTGTCAGGGGGGATGAAAAGGCGGCTCACCATTGCCCGGGCCATGATGAATAAGCCCGAAATTCTTATTCTGGATGAACCCACCACCGGGCTGGACCCGGAAGCAAGGCATCATATCTGGCAGCATTTGAAATCCTTAAAGAAAAACGGTCTCACCCTCATCCTAACCACCCACTACCTGGAGGAAGCCAGCCAGTTGTGCGACCGGCTGATTGTGATGGACGGCGGAAAAATTCTGGAAGAAGGAATACCGGCAGAGCTGGTAAATAAACATATCGGTGAACAGGTAATTGAAGCGGGACTGTCTCCAGGGCTTCACACAAAGCTGCTTGCTTTGGCCGATGAACAGATACGCGGCTTTATGTCTATTGGTGAGACACTGTATCTGCATCCCAAAGCAGAGCCGGAAACTCTGCTGGAGGTAATTAAAGAATTCCCTGCTGTAGAAACCCTGGTGCAGCGGCCGGCAAACCTGGAGGATGTGTTTTTGAAATTAACGGGCAGGAGGTTTGGCGGCGGTGAGTAAACTGTGGCAATCGTACCGGACTTTAAACAGATACGCCCTGCGCGTTTTCCGCCGCAACCTGGCGGTGTTTCGCTCCACCTGGAAAACCAATATTGCCTTTAACTTCCTGGAACCTTTGTTGTATCTGGCCGCCATGGGCTGGGGCCTGGGTGCGTTTGTAGGTGAGATTGACGGCATGTCCTATATGCAGTTTATCGCGCCGGGGATTATTGCCTCTTCTGCCATGTGGGCAGCCTCGGCGGAATGCACCTATGAATCGTATGTGCGTATGCATTACCAGAAGATTTTCCATGCCATCACTGCTACTCCCATCAACCTGGATGAGGTGGTAACCGGCGAGTTGTTAACCGGAGTATTTAAAAGTGTACTGTACGGTAGCGTAATATTGCTGGTTATTGCCGTGCTGGGTCTGGTTCCTTCTTTTTTTGCTGTTTTGATTCCCCTGGTCCTGGTGCTGTGCGGCTTTGTATTTGCCCAGCTGGGAATGATTTGGACAGGCATTGTCCCAAAGATTGATTCCTTTTCCTACTTCTTTACTTTGGTTGTAACACCCATGTTTCTCTTCTCCGGCGTTTTCTTTCCCATAGATGCCCTGCCGGAGGCGGTTCAGGCAGCGGCCTGGCTGCTGCCTTTGTATCATATCGTGGTACTTTTGCGCAGCCTGACCATGGGAGCTGTCTCCGCCGCGCTCTTGATTCATGCGCTTTGGCTGGTGACGTTCATTATCGTTATTTTTCCGCTTCCTCAGCACTTGATGCAAAAAAGACTTATAAAATAACTGCGCCCGGCATTTCTGCCGGGCGTAACCTATTCTTACAATATATTTATTCGGGCCGTTGTTCCTTCATCTGTAAAATCACATGGGCCACATTTTCTGCAAACCTCTCAGCTGTTCGTACGCCTTCTTCATCATCCATGGCCTCTCCCGGCTTTTTACCAAACATTATGTTCCAGTAAGTGGAGCCGGGAACGATCATTTCATTGATAAAGAAGAACATCAGCATCTCCTGAATGGTGGCGGTGGCTCCACCACGGCGGTTAATGGCGATGGGCCCGCCAACTTTGTAGGACAGGAACCGGTCGCCGTTGTAGGAAAGCATCCCCACCCGCTGCAGAAGATTCATTAAATCTCCGCGGGCAGTTCCGAAATAAACCGGTGAACCCAAAATCAGTCCGCGGGCCTCCCTAACCTTATCGGCAACCTCATTTAGGTCGTCATTTAAGACGCAGACCCCTTTGCCGATACATTTACCACAGGCGATGCAGGCCTCTATTTTACGGCCGGCCAGTGAAATTATTTCCGGCTCCAACCCCAACGCCTCGATCTTAGCAGCACACTTTTGCAGAGTCTGCATGGTGTTGCCTTCCTTTTTCGGGCTGCCGGAGATAAGTAATACTTTTGCCATAGCGCATCCTCCTTTCTGTCTGTATGCATATGCTAACATTGTATAATACTTTCCCCGCTTTCGTCCACCGACAGATAAAAATGACAAACAATGTATCTCCTGCAGGTTTTGGGATAAAAATATCAGTATTCCACCACAGGAGGTTCAGTTTTATGGGTACCAGAATTGCAACTGTAGTACTTTTTATGTTTTTATTTGCAGCACCGGCCTTTGCCCAGGGAGAAAACTGCACACAATGCCATGATGATGTAGCCGGTCCTTACCAACAAGGGCCTCACAGCGATATGGACTGCAGCCTTTGTCACGAAAACGGTGAAGCTCACGCGGCAAGTCCGGCGGAAGCACCGGGAGTCAGCGTGGAGGCAGAAATCTGCGGAGATTGCCATGAGCCGCAGTATAACACCTATGTAACCGGTGAAGATGCGGATCAGACTCCGCAGAAACAGGAGCAATACCCGCTGCTTAGGCGGCTGTTGGCCGGGCACCCTTTTGCCGAGGATTACAGGGAACCGCGCTCCCACATTAACATGCTCACCGATTTCGTGGAAACAAGCCGGCCCCGCTCCGCTTTGTGCATGTTTTGCAAAAGCAGTGATGTGTACTGGCAGTGGCAGGATACCATCTCTTATGAGAGTAATACCGGCGAATTGATGGATGCAGGTGTCATTGTAAATCCCATCACCTGTGTCCAGTGCCATAATCCCCACACAGCCGAACTGAGGGTTGTGCAGCCTGCATTAACAGAAGCGCTGGAGCGAATGCCCGAGGAACATCCGGGAAAAGAAGACCCGCTGCAGACGCTGGTGTGCGCTCAGTGCCACGTCAACTACAACTTTAATCCGGGCGCCCAGAGCGTTGAGTTTCCCTATGTTAAAGTAGCGGAAATGCCCGACTACATTGCTTCCACCGATATCTGGCGGGAAACGGGTACAGGCGGCTGGGAACACCCGGATGCCGGCACCATGCTCTACAAAGTCCAGCATCCGGAAACGGAAATGTATTGGGACAGCATCCATCACAACCTGGGCTTAAGCTGTGCCGATTGCCATATGCCGAAAACAACTGAAAACGGCCAGACTTTTACCCTGCACTGGCTTGCCAGCCCATTAAATCACCTGGAACCATCCTGCCTGGGCTGCCATAATGAATCGGAAGAGGAACTGGAAGCGCGGGTCAGAGAAGTGCAGGAAACAGTTTATAGCTTAAACCAAACTGTAATGTCCACCATGGACGGCGCATTGGACAGCCTGGCTGCCGCCGGTGAAGCGGCGGGAGTAAATGAAGACACTTTAGCCGAGGCACGGGAAAACTATTTTCAGGCCCATCTGTTCTGGGAATGGTATGCCGCGGAAAACAGCGCAGGATTCCACAATTCCTCAGAAGCACAGGAGACGCTGGAGCGAGCCCTGGCTTATGCTGAGGATGCCCGGGATCTGGCGGTGGCGGCCCAGGACGGGCAGCCGCCCAATGGCGCTCCACCGGCTGATGATGTGCCGGCAGAAGACCGCTTCCCCGTTCTTCCCTTTTTAGTGGGATTAGCCATTGTGGCCGGCGCCATCATTTACTTTATCAAACGACGCTAACGAAAACCGGGCTCATTGTGAGCCCGGTTTTTTACCCTTCTTCCAACAGGATGGTATACTCTTCCCAGGAAGCAAACAGTTTTTCCAGCATGGCTTTTAACTCTTCCATTTCCTGCCCCTTTTCTGAGGCCAGTTTGTAATCCTCAAACACTTCCGGACAGGCCAGTTCAGCTTCCAGCTCATTAATGCGCTCTTCCACCCGGCTTATTTCTTCCTCAGTTTCCAGAATAGACTGCTCCAGTTTCCGCCGCCTGCGGCGTTTAGCCAACTCCTCTTCCCGCTTTTGTTTCTGAGCTTCCTGGCGGAGGCGCTTGTCATCTTTTTGTGGTTGTTCAATACTTTGCTCTTCCTGATCCCGCTTTTCCACATACTCCTGGTAGGGCATTTTATAATAACGTACGCTGCCGTCACGGACATCCAGTATATGTTCGGTGGTTCGCTTGATAAAATAGCGGTCATGGGTTACCACCAACAGAGTTCCCGGAAAATGCTCCAAAGCACTTTCCAGCTCCTCCACACCGCGAATATCCAGATGGTTGGTGGGCTCGTCCAGCACCAGAAAATTACCTGCATCCAGACCCAGTTTGGCCAGGGCCAACCGGCTGCGCTCCCCGCCGCTTAAATCGGCATTGCGCTTAAAAACATCGTCACCGCTAAATAAAAAGCGCCCCAGATAGTTGCGGGCCTCGGCAAGCGTCATGCCGGAAGCATCCATGATTTCATCCAACGGAGTTTTCTGCGGAGCCACATCCTGCTGATGCTGATCAAAATAAATCATTTGCACGCTGGGTCCCAGCCACACAGAACCCTCATCGGGCTGAAGTTCCCCGGCAATGATTTTCAAAAGAGTGGACTTGCCGGCCCCGTTTGGGCCCACAAGCGCCACACGGCGCCCCCAGCGCAATTCCACATTTACATCACTAAACACCGTATTATTTTCAAAGCGCTTGGCTACATGTTCAAGCCGCACCGCAATATCACCGCTGCGTCCGGAAAATCCGAAATCCAAGGCCATGGATTTGCCCTGTTGAGGCTTATCCACCACTTCCAGTTTATCCAGGCGCTTTTGCCGGCTCTTGGCCTGTCTTTTTTCCCGCTCACCGGTACCCATGGTGCGGATATATGCCGCTTCTTTGGTGATATAATCCTGCTGTTTGCGAAAGGCCTTCTCCTGGGTCACCTTCTCCACTTCCCGCTGGGAGATATAGGCGGAATAATTACCGTTGTAGCTTTTTAGTTGTTGATTTTCCAGAGCCAAAATCCTGCGCGCCACGCGGTCCAGAAAATAACGGTCGTGAGAAACCACCAAAACACAGCCGCGCCACTCTGTCAGGTACCGTTCCAACCATTCCACCGCTGCCATATCCAGATGGTTTGTGGGCTCATCCAATAACAGCAAATCCGGTTCTTCCAGAAGCAGCCGTCCCAGGCGCAGACGGGTACGCTCCCCGCCGGAAAAAGTCTCCACCGGCCTTTTTAAGTCATCGGCATCAAAGCCAAGGCCCACAGTAACAGCCCGCAGCCGGGATTCGGCACTATAACCACCCAGGGCCTCGTATTGCTGCCTGAGCGTGCCGTACTCTTCCATCACCGACTCCAACTCTGCGGGGCTTCCTTCATTGTGAGAGCTGCTCATCTTTTCTTCCAGAATCCTTATACGCTCTGCCAACTGCTCCAGTGTACCAAAGGCACGCCGCAGTTCTTCCTCCATGGTTCCCTGAACCACAGCGCTGGTGCCCTGCTCCAGATAACCCACCGTAGTACCGCGAGCCAGGGTTATGGTGCCCCCATCGGCAGACTCCTGTCCGGTAATAATCCGAAGTAGTGTAGTTTTTCCGGCACCGTTGGGGCCCACAAGTCCTACCCGCTCCCCCTGGTGCAGCTGAAACGAGACGCGCTCACAAATCACCTCGGCACCGTAAGCTTTAGATATCTGATTTAAGGTAAGTACTGTCATGAAAGGCCTCCGTGTTTATCCTGTCTCTTCCGTATAATTCCCCAAAACACAGGGCTTTCCTGCCTGGGCAAAATATTTCTTGTGTGTTATCTTCCTAACTGATATACTTTAAAAGATATGCATTTTGGGAGGAAAGAAAATGGAAATTCGCAATCTGGCCATTATCGCCCACGTTGATCATGGCAAAACCACACTGGTGGACAGCATGTTAAAGCAAAGCGGAATTTTTCGCAGTAATGAAGAAGTGGTGGAGCGGGTCATGGACTCCAATGACCTGGAGAGGGAGCGTGGTATTACCATTCTCGCCAAAAACACTGCAGTTAATTATAAAGGAGTAAAGATTAACATCGTTGATACACCGGGTCATGCGGACTTTGGCGGGGAAGTTGAACGGGCCCTGTCTATGGTGGACGGTGTCCTATTAGTGGTGGATGCCTTTGAAGGGCCCATGCCGCAAACCCGTTTTGTGCTGCGCAAAGCGCTGGAGTTGGGACTGCGCCCCATTGTGGTGGTTAATAAGGTTGACAGAAGCGATGCCCGCCCGCTGGAAGTGGTGGACATGGCTTTTGATTTGTTTGCTGAACTGGGTGCCGATGATGAACAGCTGGATTTTCCGGTGATTTATGCTTCGGCCCGGGATGGTGTCTCCGGACCGGAACCGGAAGAGCTGACCGATACATTGGAACCGCTCTTTGAAATAATTGTAAAGCATGTTCCTTCTCCCGCCGGTGACCCGGCACAGCCTTTTCAGATGCTGGTGGCCAACCTGGCCTATGACAACTATGTGGGCAAATATGCCATCGGCCGTGTCCTGCGGGGCTCACTGACGCCGGGGGATCCGGTGGCGGTTATCCATGCCGACGGCACAGTGGAGAGGGCCAAAACAAATAAGATTTATGTATTTGAGGGTCTGGGCAGAACGGAAGTCAATCTGGCCCAAACCGGGGAAATCGTGGCCCTGTCCGGGCTGGAAAACGCTAACATCGGGGGAACAGTAACCGATCCGGAACATCCGGATCAGCTGCCGGTTCTTGCTGTGGACGAACCTACTCTAACCATGAATTTCCTTGTTAACAACAGTCCCTTTGCCGGTCGTGAAGGCGAATATGTTACATCCAGAAAGCTGCGTGACAGGCTCTTTCGTGAGTTGGACCTAAACGTTTCCCTGCGCGTAGAAGAAACAGATAGCGCCGACTGCTTTATGGTGGCAGGCCGCGGCGAGCTGCACCTGTCCATTCTCATCGAAAACATGCGCCGTGAAGGTTACGAGCTTCAGGTCAGCAAGCCGGAAGTTATCTTTAAAAACATCGACGGCAAAGTACATGAGCCCTTTGAAAACCTCACTTTGGATTTGCCTGAAGAGTATATGGGCGGCGTAATGGAAAGGCTCAGTCACCGCAAAGGCGAAATGCTTAACATGACCCCGGTGGGCAGCGGTGAAGTTCGCCTGGAGTTTCTCATACCGGCGCGGGGACTCATTGGTTTCCGTTCGGAGTTTCTTACCGAAACCCGGGGCAACGGCGTAATGAACCATATCTTCCACGGCTATGAGCCTTATAAAGGTGAAATCACCTCCCGGTATCAGGGTGCACTCATTGCCTGGGAAGATGGCGAGACCACAATTTACGGGCTTCTGGCCGCAGAAGAACGGGGCCAGCTCTTTATCGGTGCAGGCACCAAGGTTTACGAAGGAATGATTGTGGGCCAAAATAACCGGGAAGAAGATCTGGAAGTCAATGTCTGCAAGAAAAAGCACCTGACCAACATTCGGGCCTCATCCTCCGACGACACCGTACGGCTGAAGGAACCCCGCCATCTTAGCCTGGAAGAAGCCATAGAATTTATTGCTGAAGATGAGTTGGTGGAAATCACACCAAAATCAATCCGCTTACGCAAGAAATTGCTCAAAAAACATGAACGGCAGCGCTATAACAAAGAACAGGCCATGAAGAATAACAGAGCTTAAACACAAGCGGCATGCCGGGAGGCATGCCGCTGTTTTTGAATTACTTTTCCACGCACTCACTGTGGCCGCTTACATGGGTTACACGTGCTCCCTTTTCCCGGAGGTAATCCAAAAGCGAGTCCAGATCGTCGCAACCCTGCAGACGCCAAACCGATTTGACCACATTTTGTTCTTCATTACCGGGCAGGACAGTCAGGCTGATAACTTCAACCCCAAAATTGCGAAATGTCTGGTGGGCCTCCACAATGGCTCCCCCCTGAAAGGGCATTTCCAAGGTCAGGCGTATTCCTCCCCGGGTTACGCCAAACATTATTAACATGGCTTTAAACAAATCGGTCTCCGTTATCATGCCAATCAGTTCGCCGTCCTGAATCACCGGCAAACCACCTATCTTATTCTTTTGCATTACAGCCGCTGCTTCATCAAGGGGAGTATCCGCCTCCACAGTAATAACATCTTCAGACATAATATCTTTGACTTTGGTTGCCTGCGTATGTGCAGCACCAACCACATCCAAAAGAGAAACCATACCCACAAGGTGTTCATTATCCAGCACCGGCACATGACGGATGTCCTTTTCCTGCATCAGCTTCAGTGCATCGGGCACAGTTGTGTGGGGCTCCACGTTAATTACGTCCTTGTTCATACTTTCTTTAATTATCACCTTGCTAACCTCCCTGCCTTTCCATTACCTCCACTTAACTACTGCTTGTGCTACATATTATTGTTTACTTATTATTACTTTACAATTCGCGCCCAACTTTGTCTGACACAAATCCTATTAAGAAAGCGGCAGACCTTTTGGCCTGCCGCTGCTTTTAAACTGATTATAACGCTTCGCAGATAGCGAAGCTGCTAATGTGAGCAGTACTGAAAAGAGCGCGCCTTTCTTGATGTATGTTACTGTTCACAAACGTCATTTTCACTGTAATGAATTACCCGATAGCTTTTTTCTTTGAGAAAATCAAGGAGCTCATCCACATTTTCACAGTCCTGCAGCCGCCATACAGACTGACCCACATTTTTTTCTGCATCGCTTGGTAAAACGGTGAGGCTCACCACATTTACCCCGAAATTGCGAAACATTTCCGCAGCCTTTACCAGTGCGCCGTGTTGATCCGGCAATTCCAGAGTCAGCCGCAGACCGCCCCGGGTCACGCCAAACATTTCCAGAACTGCGGAAAAGATATCCGTCTCCGTCACAATGCCCACAACCTGCTCTTCTTTTACCACCGGCAAGCCGCCGATTTTGTTGGTGCGCATCAACAGGGCCGCATCATCAATGGGTGTATCCGGCCCCACACTGATTACATCTTTGGTCATAATATCCTGCACCGGGAGTTTGGCCAACAGGTAGTTTAATTCCCATATGCTTAAACTGGTGGCGGGAGAGGGCGTGGCGCGTACCAAATCAAGCATGGAGACAATTCCTGTCAGCCGCCCTTTCTCCACCACGGGCAAATGCCGCACATCCTTTTCCTCCATTAGGTTGAGCGCATCCGGCACCGTTGTTTCAGGCGAAACAGTAATTACATCCTTTGTCATTCTGTCTTTAATAAGCATTATATGACCTCCTTATTTTTCCTTTGCAGGGAACTATCCTCCGGGTAAAGAAATTAACTGTGATTGGAGGGATTTCTTTGACTTTTCAGCGCATAACAGCTGCCGATTTAGAAATATTACGGTCCATTGCAGGCGCCGAACATATCATTACCGAGCAGGAAAAGCTTTTACCCTATTCCCATGATGAGGTGCCCGGTGAAAAATATCGGGCCTATCCTGAAGTGGTGGTTAAACCCAAAGGTACCAATGAAGTAGCTGCCATCCTGGCCCATGCCAACCGGCGGCGAATTGCGGTGACGTCACGCGGTGCCGGCACAGGTCTTTCCGGGGCGGCAGTGCCGATGGCCGGTGGTATTGTCCTCTCCTTTGAGCGGATGGACAAAATCCTTGAGGTGGACCGGGACAATCTGACCATAACGGTGGAGCCCGGTGTGCTGACCAAAAAAATTAATGATCTGTTGGCGTCCCACGGCCTGTTTTATCCCGGATACCCCATGAGCAAAGAATCCTGTACCGTAGGCGGCAATGTGGCCACCAATGCCGGCGGTGGCAGAGCCGTGAAATACGGCGTAACGGGTCGATATGTTCTGGGCCTTGAAGCTGTACTACCCGGGGGTGAGGTACTGGAATTAGGCGGCAAACGGGTTAAAGACGTAACCGGCTATAACATGATACCGTTAATCGTAGGGTCGGAAGGTACCCTGGCCGTAGTAACAAAGATTATCCTCAAACTCCTGCCTCTGCCGCCGGCGCAGGTGGATCTTCTCTTTTTATTTTCTGATATAGAAAAGGCCACCACCTTTTCCTCCGCCATCACCTCCAAAGCAAAAATCATTCCGGCAGCGGTGGAATTTATGGACCATTTTGCTGTGGAGTTGGCCTGCCAATATTTACAGGAAACACTGCCCCACCAAGCCGGAGCTCTTTTGCTGGTGCAGCTGGACGGTGCAACAGAAAACGAACTGCTAACAGCCTGCGAAACACTGGGTGAGCTGGCAGAAACAATGGAGGTTCTGGAAATCTACATCGCCAATGATGCCGCTACGCGCAAAAAGCTCTGGCAGATCAGAGAAATTATAGCTGAGGCAGTAAAAGCAAAATATCCTGTACAAAGCAATGAAGACATTGTTGTTCCTGTGTCTCAGGTCTCCGCCTTTGTAACCTTTCTGCATCAGCTGGCCCAACGATTTAATTGCCAGGTGGTAAGTTACGGGCATGCCGCCGACGGCAATATTCATGCCCGCTTCCTGAAACGAACCGATCAGTCCCAGGATGAATGGGAAATACAGCTGCCCCTGCTACTTAAGGAAGCATACCGACACGCTGCAGCGGTGGGCGGCACCATCAGCGGTGAGCATGGTATCGGCGCCAAGAAGCGTATGTACCTGCCGGAAGTTATGGGCAGCGCAGAAATAGAGTTAATGCACAGGCTAAAAAAGGCTTTTGACCCTCGCGGCATCCTCAATCCCGGTAAAGTCCTGCCTTAATTCCTCCTGTTACTAAAATACCTGATTTCTCCGGCCCGTTTATTAACAGAAAATGATTTTACGTTGCCCTGAGCTTAAACAGGAGGGATTTAGTTTAAAAAAGAGAAATATCTTCCCACAAGGAGGGATTACCTATGTCCGAGCTTATTACGTTGGAGGATTTGACTGCGCTGGAGGAAGTATTAAAATCTTCGGCAGAAAAAGATGTTCTTATTTTCAAGCATAGCGCCACCTGACCGGTGAGCCGCAATGCCCACCAGGAGGTGGACAAATTTATTGCCGGCGAGCCTGCCACAGTTAAGGTTTGTCGTATAGTGGTCCAAAAGGCGCGCGATGTTTCACAGGCGGTGGCGGAAAAAACCGGTGTCCGTCATGAATCACCACAAGTACTTTTAATCAGAAACGGACAATGCATCTGGAATACATCGCACCGCAGCATAACGAAAAATAAATTGGCCCAGGCCACAGAATAACAAAAAAGCAAGCAACCTTTAGTTAACCAGACTAGCTTAATAGATAGACTGCATAATTTTCTATGCATGTCTATCTATTATTTTTATAATTATGTACCAGGTGTTCAATTGTACAAACCCCGCCCTGAGTGTTAGTATAAAGTCAAATAGGTTGCCATTTTTCTCTTCTGGGATGAATTGGCCTTTCCAGAAGAATAAATAACAAGAAAGGAGAAGTGCTTATGCATAAAACGGTATTTCTTAATGCTGCAAAGATCAACTTTGATGGGAACTTGAACTTTTCCCCGCTGGAATCTATCACAGAAATCACACTTTTTGACCACAGTAACCATGATGAAATTTTAGAGCGTGTAAAGGGTCATCAAGTTGTTATCACAAAGGAGCTGCCATTGCCGGGAGAACTTCTCAGGCAGTTTTTGCCGGATGTAAAACTAATCTGCGAAGCAGGCACTGGTTTCAATAACATTGATATTGCCGCTGCCACAGAAAAAGGAATTACCGTCTGCAATGTTCCCGGTTATAGTACAGAAGCCGTTGCTCAACTGGCAATCACATTTATGCTCAATTTCTGCTCTTCGCTGATTCAGCAGCAATACATGATTAAAGATGGGAACCTGAGTAATTTTTCAAAGCACCTGCAGGTCCCACACGTTGAAATGCAAAACAAAACACTGGGCATTCTCGGAGCCGGCAGCATTGGCAGGCAGGTCATTAAAATAGCCCGCGCTTTTGGTATGAACGTTCTTACTTATTCCAGGACACCTAAACGTTGGGATGACCCGGCAGTGCAGTCTGTAAGCCTTGAAGAATTGCTTCAGCAAAGTGATTTTGTCAGTATCCATTCGCCCCTGACCACTGAAACAAAGTATTTGATAGACAGAAGTAAATTAAAATTAATGAAACCCACTGCATTCTTGATTAATACCGCCAGAGGCGCAATTATTAAGGAAGAAGACCTTATCCCTGCCTTGCAAAACGGTGAAATAGCCGGTGCCGCCCTGGATGTCCAGGATCCCGAACCTCCCAGGCCGGATAACCCACTGTTTACCATGGATAATGTAATCCTAACCCCCCATATCGGCTGGCAGACCATTGAGTCAAGGCAAAGATTGGTTAACCTTCTGGCGCAAAACATTAATGCCTTTAAGCAGGGAAAACCTCTTAACACTGTAAATTAGCTTTTCCATAAGAAACGACTGCCCTGATTGCCTGTACAAAAGAAAAAAACAGGACAGCCCTTATTGTTCAGGGTATCCCGTTTGTTGTCAAGATAACACAGTCCGGCATTAATTAACTCTACTTTCCCGACAGCACTTCCACCACAGGGGTATACAAATGGCGTCGCAGACGTTTTAAGAGTTTTGCCAGTACCGGTGAAGATCTATCGGCAAAAATATAGTACCTTGGCATGTCTGCATGCTGCCACAGTTCAAATGACAATACTCCGTTATTATTTTTCAGGGAGACCACCCAGACCTCCACAGGGCCGCTTTGCGGCCTTATTACAACATAGCTGGGTTCCCCCAGTGTGCTGCGCAGTAAATGGGCACATCTTGCCACCGCCACGGGGGAGAGCACATCTTTGAATTCAGGCAAAACACGCCGGGCGGAGAAAATGGTGCGCTGCGCCAATGCCTTGGCCGCATCCCCCCGCACCACAGACACCGACTGTCCTCCCAAATTATAAAACAAAAAATCATCCCCATACCTTTTTTATTAGTATATGCGGGGATGATTTTATTTTATACTGCTCTGCTCTTCTCTTTGCATCTTGGCAAAATATAAAACACGGGAAGCTTCTTCTATAAGCTGGGAAGCCGACTTCCCCGTTTCGTAGAGAGCTGTTCCAAATGAAGCACTAAGGGGTGGGGTGCCGCCATCTGGCGAGTCTATGGGTGTAGCCTCAAGGGCGGCTGATATTCTCTGGCAGACCAGTTTGGCGTGAATCAAATCTGTATGGGGCAGAATAATAGCGAATTGCCCCCCGCCAGAGCGGGAAATAATATCTGTTGTACGCAGACAATCCTCTAAAACCTCAGCTGTGGCCAGCAACGCCCGGTCACCCTGGGTCACCCCCCAGGTCTTGTTATACTTTTTAAAATCATTTAAGTTCAGCAGAACCAATGATAAAGGTTCTTTGTAACGCCGGGCTCTGTCCATTTCCCGCTCCAGGGTACGCAAAAAAAAAGCGTTGATTAAACATACCGCTCACCGGATCGGTGGCTGTGGTTTTCTGCAAAGTTTCTTCGCGGCGCTTAAGTTTTTCAGCCAACAAGCCGGCAAAAAAAGCAAAAATAAGTGCTGATGCAAAAAAAGCGGCCAACACACCGTAATAGTCCGATGGTTCGGCCAGATACGCCCTGCCGTACCAGATTAGAAAAGGGGAAATACCCAGCGCCGCAATCATTGTGCCTCGCTGCCCCAGATAAAAACAAAGAATAATTGCGGGTATCAGCCAGAGAGAATACACCAGTATCCGCACTGCCAGATGCTCTCCCGGGGTGAGAAAAAAATACTCCGCCAGCGGGGGAATAAAATAAAGTGCCAACAGCACTTCTCCCATGGCGCTGGGAAGTCTGCGCTGCTTTGGCAGCAAGTCGGCATCAGGAAACCGGTTTGTTGCTGCATTTTGCTTACTTTTCATAAAGCACCTCGTTATTTTTCATTGGGGGGATATACTTTGGACTTCATTCATCTGATGGAAGAAATGTTAACCGATGTTACCTTGGTTTTAGTCCATATGCTGGAAATTTTCGGAGCCATAATTATTCTGTATGCCGGCACCGGAACTTTCCTGCGTTTTCTGCAAAAAAGTAAAGATGGTCGGGAAGCTCGCCTGGACTTTGCCCGCTACCTGGTTTTTGGCCTGGAATTTAAGCTGGCAGGAGAAATACTTCGCACCATGGTTGTGCGCACTTTCAATGAAATCGCTATCCTGGGTGCCGTTATTCTTTTGCGTGCCGCCCTTAATTTCATCATTCACTGGGAAATACGCCAGGAGCAGCAGGAACACGACTAAAAGCACACTAAATTAATTCGCATTCGCCCCCTTAATTTCCTTCTTTACCGGTATTCGGAAAAACAGACTGTTTTTTGATTGACCTGTTGCAGATAAGCCAAAGTTATTATATAATGGACTAAGTAGTAGAAATTTTCTGAAAAATATATATCGGGAGCAGGTGTCATAGATGAAGCTCTTATTGCACAACGGCCAGTCGACCGATGTCACCAGCATTCTTAGAAAAGTCACACCATTTCATCTGCTGGATACCAAAGTTATTGACACTATAATAGAAAAAGCAGAAATCCGTGAGTTCCCAAAGGGCTCCTATGTTTTTCGCCAGGGCGACCCCTCTTTGCAAACCCTGTTTGTCATCGTTTCCGGCTCTGCAGAGGTAACGGTTTTAAACGAGCAGGATAGAGAAGTTGTGGTGGGACGCCGAAACGAGCTGGACTTTTTTGGCGAAACTGTATTTCTCTCGGAAGAACCGTACTCCGCATGCGTGCGGGCCGCAGAGGATTTGACCTGCATTGTAATCCCCAACGAAATTTTTGAAAACATATTGTCACATAACGCCGACTTTACCAGTTCCTTCAGCCGCATTCTGGCTGACCGTATGCGCAATGTTTATTTTGCGCTGATTACCGAGAATGAGCCTGGCCATACCCCCATAGAGCAGCCAATGCGCAAACGTGTGGCCAACTTAATGTCTGCCCCTCCTGTAACCTGCGCTCCTGAAGACGAGATACAGGCCATTGCTGAAAAAATGACCTCCGGAGGAGTTTCTTCAGTGGTGGTGGTCGACAAGGACGGAAAACCGCTGGGTATCATTACAGAAAAGGATTTGGTAGGTAAAATCCTGGCCCGGGGCGATTTTCTTAAACGCATCACCGCTTCCACCATAATGAGTACAAAACTGTTGACGGTGGCACCCGGTGCGTTTTACTATGAAGCTTTGCTGATCATGGTGCGCAATAAAGTAAAGCACCTGGTGGTTATAGATAATAACAAACTGGTGGGCATCGTCACCATCCGGGATTTAATGATTTCCCGCAGCACCGGCGCTCTCTCCATCGTTAACAGCATCGAAGAACAAACTACCATTGAAGGCCTGGCCAAAGCCAGTAAAGAAATCGACAAGGTACTGCAGGCTCTGGTTTCTGAAAATGCCACCAGCAGGGAAATCCTGAAGATTATTACCGAGTTTTTCGATCGGCTCACCCGTAAAGTAATTCAGGTTTGTGAGCGTGAAATGATTAAAGAGGGCCACGGCGCCCCCCCTGTTGCTTACAGTTGGATTACCATGGGCAGCAGTGGTCGTCAGGAACAGTTCGTAAAAACGGATCAGGATAACGGCATTATTTATGAAAATGTGCCGGACGACAAAGAAGAAGAAGTGGCTCAATATTTTCATGTTTTTGCCGAAAAAGTGGTAGAAGGCCTTTATCAATGTGGATTTGCCAAATGCAAGGGAAACGTGATGGCCTCAAATCCGTTTTGGTGCCGCTCCTTTAAAAACTGGCGAGAAGTTATTACTGAATGGCTTAATAAACTGGACTCAGAAAATGTCCGCATGATGACCATTTTCCTTGACTTTCGCCATGTATACGGCAAAAAAAGCCTTTGTGACCTGCTGAGGAACTTTGTGACCCGCAGTTTCCAGAAATCTTCCACCGTCTTACTGTTTCTGGCTAAAGATGACCTGAATCACCGGGTACCGCTAAATTTTTTCAAACAAATCATCACCGAGAAATCAAAAGAGCATCGAAATATGGTAAACTTAAAAGGTGCGGCCTGCGTGCACATGGTAGATTGTTTACGAATCTTTTCCCTGCGCGAAGGAATCGTGGATACCAACAGCTTTAGCCGGCTGGAACAGCTGGCCAAAAGAAGGGTCTTTTCCCCTGACGACACCGAAATGTTTGCCTCCGCGTATGAAACGCTGATGATGTTTCGTATCCGGCAAAGCCTGTACCAGTTGAGTATCGGTAAACAGCCGGATAATTATATCAACCCCAATGAGTTGTCAAAAAAGGACAAAGCAGCTCTGCGGGAAGCATTTTTGGCGGTGGACCGCCTACAGAATCTGACCGGGCATGCTTTCTACGCATTCGTCGGTTAACAGCAAGGAGTGAGTGAAATGCTGCCTTTCACGAACTTAAACAGGGATGTACCTGTAATGGAAGCTCGTCCGTCAAAGCTGCAGATGCTTGCCAACCGCCTGTTTTACTGGTATTTTAAACTGCGTGCCGAACGCAAAGGCTTTCATAACGACTATGAACCGGAACCTACGGTGACCTCGGCTCTGGCAGAAAAATCACTGCAGCTAAAAGAACGGGCAGACTGGGATGTACCGCTAAAAGACAGCCGCTATATTATTTTTGACACGGAAACCACCGGCTTTTACCCCTATCAGGGTGATGAAATCATTAATATTGCCGCAGTGGTGATTGAAAACGGTGAAATTAAGGAAGACCAAATCTTTGATGAACTGGTAAATCCGCACCGCAGCATTCCACAGGCTGTCTGTGATCTGACAGGTATCACCGATGATATGGTTGCGGACAAATGCGGCATCTGCAGTGTACTCAGCGACTTTTTAGATTTTATCGGTGATTCTGTGTTGGTTGCCCACAACGCAGAGTTTGACCTGGCTTTTTTAAACATCAAACTAAACTGGTACACCCAAACAGAAATTTACAATCCTGTCATTGACACATATAAGCTGGGCCGCGCCCTCTATCCGCAACTTTTGTCGCATGATCTGGACACACTCATCAGGCATCACCGGGTAAAAGAGCGCCCCCGTCATACAGCTTTAGGTGATTCTTTAATGACCGCAGAAATTTTCCTCGACTATCTTAAAAAGCTGGAAAAAGAGGAAATCACCACTCTGAAACAGTTATATTACTATCTGCACCTAAAAGATAATTTGGCCTTCTGCACCTGATATTTTGCCAATTTTATCAACTGTCAAAACTATGCAAATTTCAGTATAAGAATGCAACGGCTCCGGATTTTCCGGAGCCGTTGCATTCTGTGCTAAATTGCGATAAAATCAAAACAGTTTACCGGAGGAGGGAATTTAATGGCAAAAATTGTGCCTATTCGCGGCGTTCGTTACAATCCTGAAAAGGCGGGAGAAATGGCTGATCTGGTCACCCCCCCCTATGATGTTATTGACGAAGCTGAACAGCGCCGCTTCTATGAAAAAAATGATTATAATGTGATTAGGCTGGAATACGGTGAAGTTCAGTCCACCGACCACCAACAGGAAAACCGTTACACCCGTGCCCGGGAATTTTTTACTTCCTGGCTGGAAGAAGAAATTCTTATCCACGACGAGAATTCTTCCATATACCTTTACGAACAGGAATTTACCGCAGGAGATACTCGTCTGACCCGCAGTGGGTTCATCGCCGGAGTGGGCGTGGAGGATTATGAAACGGGAAAAATTCTCCCCCATGAGGAAACCCTGTCCAAAGCCAAGGCCGACCGTCTGGAATTATTGCGCCATTGTCACGCCAACTTCAGCCCCATTTTCGGACTCTACGATGATCCGGCACTGACGGTGGAAAACATTGCCGCCCGTTACAAACAGGAACTGCCCGATTTGATGTTTACCGATGAAGGCGGCGAAACCCACCGCCTGTGGATTGTAAGTGACAAAGAAGACCTGCAAACCATTCAGAGCTTTTTTACTCCGCAAAAAGTCTACATTGCCGACGGTCATCACCGTTACGAAACGGCCTTGAACTTCCATAAAGAGATGCAGGCACAGGGTAAAAATGATTTTGGTTTCTGCCTGATGACCCTGGTGAACCTCCATGATCCGGGACTGGTCATCTACCCCACCCACAGAATGATTAAAAATGTGCAAAACTTCAACAAAGATACTTTCACTGAAGAGCTATCCAAAGTCTTTACCATAAAAGAGTTGGAGCTGCCCGCTGCCAATCGGGCTGAAAATTTAAGCACCGCTTTACAAAACATGGAGAACAAAATTGACAACCAGCATGCCTTTTTGGCCTATGTGGGAGACGGTAAGCTATACGAGCTTACTTTTCCCCGTGACGTGGACAACCATGTAATGGCCCACCGTTGCGGCAGCAAGTCACCGGCTTGGCGTAATCTTGACGTGGCTGTGCTGCAGTGCCTTATCCTTGAAGATATATTAGGTATCGATCAGGAAGCACGCACAGGCGGAGTCAACCTGGCCTATACCAGGGAGGAAGTGGGCGCCCTGGACAAAGTGGATAGCGGAGATTTTCAGGCGGTAATCTTTATGAACCCCACATTGGTGCGGGAAGTGACGGAAGTGGCTGCCGCCGGTGATAAAATGCCCCAGAAATCCACCTACTTCTACCCCAAGTTAATCACCGGACTGGTGATTAACGATTTCACCGTAAAATAAGTATATAAACCGGCTATGAACCGAACCCACAAGAAAGGCGCGCTCTTTCGGTTTCCTCAGCGCGCGCTTTTCAGTACTGCGCACATTAGCAGCTTCGCTATCTGCGAAGCGTTATATTTTCTAGCAGTATGCAAAAGGAGCGCTGTGCGCTCCTTTTTTCTTTAAATATTATGGAAGGCTTTAACTTCCCCAATGATGCGGAAAGGGTCATCGTAGATGGGTTCTGCCGGCGGGGCCGGTTCATGGTTTAAGGGTCGGTCCCAGCCGCTCAATTCACTGAGGATGGTTACCACCGCTTCTGCCAGGCCGCCTAAGTGATAGCCGCCTTCCAGCGTAAGCACCACTTTACCGTCACAGTACTCCTCTGCTATTTGTCGTGCATGACGGGCCATCATGGCAAAGCCGGCAAAACTCAGGTTCATGGAAGCCACCGGATCGTTGTGATAACTGTCCTGACCGGCGGAGACCATTAATAATTCAGGACGAAAACGGTCTGCCAGGGGGCGGATAATTTCGGTAAATACCTGGCTGTACACTTCATCTCCGCAACCGGGAGGCAGCGGAATATTAACGTTATACCCCTCCCCTGCTCCCTCGCCCTTTTCCTTAAGATGGCCGGTGCCGGGAAATAACGGGCTCTGATGCGGTGAAACAAAGAGCACCCCGGGATCATGGTAAAACGCTTTTTGGGTGCCGTTGCCGTGATGGACATCCCAATCCAGAATCATAATCCGGGAGAGACCGAATTCTTCCTGAGCATGGCGGGCGGCAATGGCCATATTATTAAACAGACAAAACCCCATGGCTCGGTGTGGCTCGGCATGGTGCCCAGGGGGGCGGCCAAAGGAAAAGGCCACATCCAGATTGCCGCGCATTACGGCACGCATGGCTGTCAGGGCTCCGCCGGCGGATAACAGGCCCACGTCATATGACTCCGGCGTTAGATATGTATCGGGATCCAGCTGCGGTTTGTGCTGTTGGCAAAGCTTGTGTACATAATCAATATGCTGCCGGGTATGGACTTTGGCCACCTCATCAACAGAGGCCGGCATTGGCGCCAACTGTTCCAGTTTGTCAAACAGATTCTGCTGCTTCAACAAGGTAAGGATTGCCTGCAAGCGTTCTTTTTTTCCGGATGTGTGTCACGGGTATGCAAAAAATAATTGGGGTGATATACAATACCGGTCTTTTTTGTCAAAACGGTTCACTCCTTGCACTAACGCCAAAATATTTGTAATGAGCCATCCTCCAGAGCTTTTTTCAGTTTGCGACGTATCACTGCTTTTATGCTTTTTCTTGTGCCGGGAATAAGAAAAAGAAAACCTGCGGTATCCGAAATCAGCCCCGGCGTCAAAAGAAATGCAGCACCTACCAATACCAGCACGCCGTCTAACAGTTCATCGGCGGGCAGCTGACCAAAACGCAGCGCTTCACTGATGCGGCGTAAAACGAGGAAACCCTGCGCTTTGGCCAAAAACACACCGAAGAAACCGGTGGCCAGCACCAAAATTATGGTGGGAGCGGTGCCCACCCGCTTGCCCAGTTCTATTAACAGATACAGTTCAATTAACGGTCCTAATGTAAACAGCAGTAATAGTTTAGCAAACATTATTCTACTCCGCATGTTCCCCGGAAGCTTCCTGCAGGCGCTTCCAGAGGAACGGATTATATTTTTTCAGCACCACCGGCCGGCCCTGGCGGTTAACAAATGCATGTTCTGTCTCGCCTATGGCCAAAAGCTCATTTGTTTGCCGGCGAAATAGTTCATACTTAAACAGAATCCGCACTTCCTGCAGGGAAGCTATGCTGGTTACCACACGAACCTCATCATCATAACGTGCCGGGGATTTATACTGACAAAAAGCTTTGGTTACTGGCAGAAGTATATCGTTTTTTTCCACCTCACTGTAAGGCATGCCCAACTCGCGAAAATATTCAGTTCTACCAACCTCCAGCCAGGCCAGATAATTGGCATAATAAACTACTCCCATCTGATCCGTTTCCGCGTAGCGGACCCGGATTAACGTCTCCCCGTGTTTCATCGGATCACTCCTAAAATATAGTGGCCTTACCCCGGTAAACTAAGCCGCGGACCGTATCCAGGGTCAGCAGGTCTCCATCCCTGAGCCGGCTGGTGGCACCGGCGGCACCCACAATCACCGGTAAACCCATATGCAGTGCCACCACGGCGGCATGGGAGGTCAGGCCTCCTTCTTCCACCAGGACTCCTGCTGCTTTTTCCAGATAGGGAACAAAGCTGCTGTCGGTGGCCGGCGCTACCAGGATCTCTCCCTCTTCCAGCTTGGCAGCTTCGGCACCGGTGGCGGCTATGCGGGCCCGGGCGGTAACAGGATTTTTCCCCAGACCTGTACCCTGCAGCACAATATCTCCCACTGTATGGACCCTCAGTAGGTTTGTTGAGCCGCTGACCCCCACCGGCACACCGGCGGTGATAAGAATTAAATCACCGTTTTCAATATAGCCGCTGACCAAAGAGGCTTCTATGGCTGCTGAAAACATTTCATCTGTGGAAGTGGTGGGCCGGCACATTACCGGAAACACACCCCAGGTCAGCGCTAACTTTCTGACCACATGTTTGCGGGGTGTAACGGCAATGATACGGGACTTAGGCTTATATTTTGAGACATTGCGGGCGGTAAAACCGGACTGGGTGGCGGTGATAATGGCAGAAGCGCCCAGTTCCTGTGCCGCATGGCATGTGGCATAAGAGATGGCATCGGTTACACTGCGCTCCGCAGGAGGGTCAAAGCTTTCCAGGATGCGGGCATAGTGCAGGGCGGTTTCGGTACGCTCCGCAATTCGGCTCATGGTCTGCACCGTCTCCAACGGGTACTTGCCCACCGCAGTCTCGCCGGAAAGCATCACCGCATCTGTGCCATCAAAGATGGCGTTGGCCACATCACTGGCTTCCGCCCTGGTTGGCCGTGGATTACGAATCATTGAATCCAGCATCTGCGTGGCGGTAATCACCGGTTTTCCCGCCGCGTTGCACTTGGAAATGATCATTTTCTGTACCAACGGCACCTCTTCGGCGGGAATTTCTACCCCTAAATCACCGCGGGCCACCATAATACCGTCGGCAGCCTCCAGAATTTTATCAATGTTATCCACGCCTTCCTGGCTTTCAATCTTGGCAATGATGTGGATTGTGGAACGATGGGCTTCCAGGATAGACCGGATAGCAATAACATCATCTGCTTTGCGCACAAAAGAAGCGGCAATAAAGTCCAAATCACTTTTAATGGCAAATAAAATGTCTTCCCGGTCTTTCTCAGAGATTGCCGGCAAATTCAGTCTGGCTCCGGGGATATTTACCCCTTTGCGATCTGAAAGATCCCCGCCGGTAATGACCCGGCAGCGCACCTCAGTTTCAGTCACTTCTTCCGCTTCCATTACAATCAAGCCGTCATCCAACAGTATCTTCATGCCGGTCTCTACATCGTTTACAATACCCGGGTAGTTAACACTTACCATTTTATCTGTCCCTGCCACTTCGGCTGTGGTCAGTGTAAAAACTTGCCCTTCTTCTAAACGGACTTTGCCGTCGGCAAAGGTACCGATGCGGATTTCCGGCCCCTTTGTATCCAAAAGCAGGGCCAGATCCTGCTGATTTTCGGCGGCAGCCTGACGGGCCGCAGCTATGGTAACCGCATGTTGGTCATGGGTACCATGCGAAAAGTTCAGCCGAGCCACATTCATTCCTGTGTCAAGCAGTTTTTTCAGCATCGCCACACTGCTGCTGGCGGGACCCAAAGTACATACGATTTTTGTCCTGCGCATCTGTATCCCCCCTAAATAGCCAAAATAGTGGCCAGTCGATATAAATCCTCCGGAAAAGGCTTCTGTTTAGCCAGTGCCTCGCTGAAAGTGGTGCTTTTCACCGTGTTGTCCACAAAACCAACCATTTGTCCGTGACAACCGGACAAAAGCAAATCCACTGCCGCCGCACCCAGGCGGCTGGCCAGCATCCGGTCAAAAGCTGTGGGCGTACCACCACGCTGTAGATGCCCTAAAATTGTGACTCTGGTATCCATTTCAGTCCGTTCCTTTATCTCTTCAGCAACTTTCAGACCGCTGGCCGCCCCTTCTGCCACCAGAATTATACTGTGCAGCTTGCCGCGCTTCACACCGCGCTGCAGCCGCTCACAAACCTCATCAAGATCAAAGGGCACTTCCGGCACCAGAATAGATTCGGCACCACCGGCCAGCCCGGCAGCCAAAGCTATATGACCTGCGGTGCGGCCCATGACCTCCATTACGTAAACCCGTTCGTGGGATGTGGCTGTATCCCTCACTTTATTAATGGCATCGGTGGCGTTATTGACTGCCGTATCAAAGCCCACACTGTAGTCGGTACGGTCTATATCATTGTCAATGGTGCCGGGAATCCCCACGGCGGGGAATCCCGCTTTCTCCAGAGCCATGGCCCCGCGAAATGAGCCGTCTCCGCCGATAACAACCAGGGCATCAATACCGCTTTCCCGAATTATCCCCAGCGCCTTTTGCCGCCCTTCAGGTTCTAAAAATTCAGGAGCTCTGGCCGTCAATAACACCGTTCCTCCGCGGTGAATAATGTCGGCAACGGAGCCTAACTGCATAAAAGAGTATTCACCATATACCAAACCATGATAGCCGCGACGAAAACCCACCACTTCCAGGCCATGATAAATAGCTTTGCGGACCACAGCCCGAACAGCAGCGTTCATTCCCGGAGCATCTCCACCTGAAGTTAAAACGCCGATTCTTCGCATATGTTATCAGTCTCCTAACGCTGGTTTTAGAAGAAGCATCTCACTTAATTTACCCGCGTCCCGGCCCTGTTATCCTGCTCTTTGCACCGTCACCGCCCCATCACCGAAGAGCTTTTCTATCTCGGTAATTTGCGGAGCCTCATCAGGCAACCAGTAATCCTGGGCCAGCAAAACCCTTTTTCCCGCCTGGGGAAACTGGATGTATACCGGCATGGTGCCACGTTGGCCCGCCAGCACTTTCTGCAATGACAATAGCTTGCCCAAAGTCTCGTCCTCCCGGCAGCGAATCACCACTTCCCGCGGCTCCACCGGCAGCGGAGAAATGCTATCGGCCATGATTTTTACGTCTTCCTCTTCCTTATGGCTTGTCCGGCCATGGACAATTACCACCTGGTCATTTTCCAAAAAAGGCTTAGCCGTTTCATGGACTGTAGGGAAAACCACCACTTCCAGCCCTCCGGCAAGATCTTCCAGAGTGAAGAAAGCCATGGGCTTTCCTTTTTTGGTAATAATCGGCTTCAACCCGTTAATCATTCCCGCAATCACCACTGATTTGTTATCGGGAGCTTTCTGCAGCGTATCGGTTCGTGCCAGGTCGGGATAGATATTTAACACATTTTCGTATTCCTCCAGCGGATGGCCGGTAATGTAGAGACCCAGCGTGTCTTTCTCCATGTTGAGCCTCTCCCTGGGCAGAGGTGCCGGTATGTCCGGCAGGTCGTCCTGCAGATTGACCCACTGGCAGTCTTCTTCATCCTCTTCCACCACCTCAAACATACACATCTGCCCGTTTTGCCGTTCTTTGTGCATAGTTTGCGCAGCAGACACCGTCTCATCCAAAATGGCCAGCAATTGATTGCGGTTAGCGCCAAGACAGTCAAAGGCGCCGGCTTTTATCAGGCTTTCCATCACCTTTTTATTGCAGCTGCGCAAATCAACCCGAGCGCAAAAATCCCGCAGTGAAGTAAAGTCGCCCTGCTCTTTACGGGCGGCGATAATGGATTCTATGGCTCCCAGTCCCACGTTTTTTACCGCCGCCATACCGTAGCGGATAACTTTGGCATCGGTAACGGTAAAATTCTTTTCACTTAAATTAACATCCGGCGGCAGCACCGAGATACCCATCTGCTTGCAGTTGGCAATGTAGCCCGCCACCTTCTCCGTGGTGCCCATCACACCGGTCAACTGTGCCGCCATAAACTGTGTGGGGTAATTGGCTTTCAGATAAGCGGTCTGGTAAGCCACCAGGGCGTAAGCTGCGGCGTGGGACTTGTTAAAGCCGTAGGAGGCGAACTTAACAATCAAATCGTAGAGCTCGTTGGCCATTTCTTTTTTATGGCCTTTGGCCACACAACCGTTGACAAACAGCTCGCGCTGCTGGTTTAAAACCTCCAGCTTCTTTTTACCGATGGCCCGGCGCAAAAGGTCTGATTCGCCCAGAGAAAAGCCGGCCATGGCTGAGGCCACCTGCATAATCTGCTCCTGGTAAACCATGATGCCGTAAGTTTCTTTCAGGATAGGTTCCAAATCCGAATGGAGATATTTAATGGGAATATGCCCGTGCTTACTCTGAATAAAGGTGGGAATTTGCTCCATGGGGCCGGGGCGGTAGAGAGCAACCACCGCAATGATATCCTCAAAAACGTCCGGTTTCATCTCCCGCAGAATACCACGCATGCCGCCGGATTCCAGCTGAAAGATTCCCGAGGTATCCCCCTGCGACAGCATATGGAAAGTATTTTTATCATCTAAGGGCAGCTCGTTTAGATCCACCTCAACACCGGTAGACTTTTTAATCAGCCGCACCGCTTCACCCATAATGGTCAGCGTGCGCAGCCCCAAAAAGTCCATTTTCAAAAGGCCCAGCTCCTCCAGAGTTCCCATGGGAAACTGGGTAACCATACCGTCTTCACCGGCTTTTTGCAGCGGCACGTAGTTTACCAGCGGATCCTTGGAGATGACCACGCCGGCAGCATGGGTGGAGGCGTGCCTGGGCAGGCCTTCTACAGCCATACTCAAATCCAAAAGCTGTCGGATCTTTTCATCTTTATCATATAATTCTTTTAAATCAGGGGATTTTTCCAGTCCGTCGGCTATGGAGATATTAAGCTCCGCAGGGATAAGCTTGGCGATGCGATCCACATCGGCATAAGGCACGTTTAAGACCCGCCCCACATCGCGGACAGCGGCGCGAGCCGCCATGGTACCAAAGGTAATAATCTGGGCCACACATTCTTCTCCGTATTTCTCCACCACATAATCAATAACTTTCTCCCGGTTTTCATAGCAGAAGTCGATATCGATATCGGGCATGGTTACCCGCTCCGGATTAAGAAAGCGCTCAAAAAGCAGTCCGTATTTAAGTGGATCAATATTTGTGATACCCAACGCATAGGCAACCAGGCTGCCGGCAGCGGAGCCCCGCCCCGGGCCAACCAGAATGCCGTTTTCATGGGCGTAATTTACAAAATCCCAGGTAATAAGAAAGTACGAGTCATAACCCATCTGGGCAATAACACTCAACTCATAATCCAGCCGCTCTTGTACATGCGGCGGCAATTCCTCTCCGTAGCGTTCTTTTGTGCCCTGCACACACAGCTCCCGCAGGTAGCTGCGCTCATCATGAGCCGGCGGCACCTCATAGCCGGGCAGATAGGTTGTGCTGAAATCAAAATCCACATTGCAGTTCTCAGCAATGTGTACCGTATTATCCAATAACTCCGGCAGGTCCGGATAAAGTGAGCCCATCTCCTCCGCAGTTTTTAAATAAAACTCTTCTGTGGAAAAACGCATGCGGTTTTCATCATCCAGGGTTTTGCCCGTCTGGATACACAGCAGCGCATCATGGGCGTGGGCATCTTCCCGGTGGGTATAGTGCAAATCATTGCTTACCACCATGGGTGTTTGGGTATCTTTGGCCAGATCTATCAGAAGCGGGCTTAGCTCCTTTTGTTCCTGCAGGCCATGATCCTGCAGTTCCAAAAAGAAGTTTTCACTGCCAAAGGTTTCTTTATAAAAAGAAACCAGCTTCCGGGCATCCTCCTGGCGCCCTTCCAAAAGAGCCACAGGAATTTCGCCGGCCAGACAGGCCGAAAGCACCGTAAGCCCTTTATTGTAGCGCTGCAGTAATTCATGGTCGACCCGCGGCTTATAATAGAACCCTTCACTGAAACCACGGCTCACCAACTCCATCAGATTGGCATAGCCGGTCTGGTCCTGGGCTAAAAGGACTAAATGGTGTTGCTTGCTGTCCCGCCGTGAATCTCGGTCATGCCGCGTGCGTGGCGCCACATAAACCTCACACCCGATTACCGGTTTGATCCCCGCATCTTTGGCGGCTTTATAAAAATCTATCACGCCATACATCACACCATGGTCGGTGATGGCCAAAGCAGGCATGTCCAACTCCGCCGCGCGGGCCACGGTATTTTTAATTTTACTGGCACCGTCCAGCAAAGAGTATTCTGTATGCACGTGTAAATGAACAAAATTGGAGCTTACCATGTTTTCACCTCGTTGACATTCTACTTACATATTTCTTTTTTTACGTTAATTTTCCTTTTTCAACATCGGATGTCTAAAAGATTCTTTTGCGCCATAGATATGAATGTGGAGGGATGCATCATGACACAACTATTGGATACGTTAACCATCAACGCGTTTATTTCATTTGGGGTAATTCTGGGGGGCACCCTGATTGGCTCCCTTGGTGCAGTTTTTACAGGCCAGGCCCCGGGCCACACCATGATTGAATTGGCGGATAAACTAAAAATCTGGGCTTTGGTCAGCGCCCTGGGAGGAACTTTTGATGCCCTGAGAGCCATCGAAACCGGTTTTTTGGGACTGCAGATTAACACCGTAGCCAAACAGGTGCTGATGATTCTGGCAGCCTTTCTAGGTGCGCATACAGGGTACCTACTCATATTATACCTGACAGGCGGCCGTCCGCAATGAAAAAAGCGCTGGCTTTGATAATTCTGGGTGTAATTATCGGTGCCGCTGCCATGAATACCTACCTCAGCCGCCGCATGGACGAACTATACATCCGGCATGAAACACTGCGGGTGGAACTTTACGAAACTGAAGAGCGCCTGAAAAAAATCGAGGCCCAGTGGCAAAACCACCAGGCCCTGGTTATTCAGGAGGTAGAAATTCAGTTTGTACGGGAAGAAAAAGATCAGTTTTTAGCGGTAAAGCTGCGCGAAGCGGTTTCCCGCCTTACTCAGGATTTGATTGGTGAGGAAGTGGAAAAAGTACCTCACGCCCTTCTCAGGCACCTCATTGATCAGCGCATTGTGGATGTGGAAGGAAAGCGTTACCGGCTGCAGGCAGAAATGATAATTGTGGCGCCAAAGGTTACCTACGTGCTCGACTACGCTGAGCAAACGGAACAGCGCGATAGCGAGCCCTAAACTCGGCAATCTCCTGCTTTTTGGCCGCCTTCTCTCCTTCTTCCAGATAGTAAAGGTAATTGCCGCAAAAAACCAACAAGCCAAGAGCCAGCCAGCTGCGGGTTGCTACACCGGCCACCCCTTCCGCACTAAGCGGAGGCAACAGCATCATACCCAGAGCCAACAGAATACAGGCCAAACCCAGTTTCAACAGGGTCATACCATCCACCCCCTTTGTTCCAATATACGCTTATTGCTGGAAATTTAGCACTGCGTATTGTAACAATATCAATTCCCATTTATAATGGGAATGGAAGGAGTGTGACGGATGGAAGATCGTAGCTGGCCTCAGTCTCTCTGGCCACTGATAGTTAGAACGTTAGCAGTTATTTTAACCATAATTGCTGTACTTTGGTTTGTGCACAAAATATCCTGGGTAATAGGAATCTTAGTTGTTTCAACCATGATAGTCTACAGCATTTCGCCTTTATCGAACTACCTGACCCGCAAAGGTGTCCCGCACTCTGTCTCTGTTTTATCCGTTTATCTGCTCCTTTTGTTCTCGGCTTTTTTGTTTTTTTATCTGTTGATTCCCACCCTGACCAATGAAATGCGGGCCTTGGCCCGTTACCTGGCCACAGATTACAGCTATCTTTTACCAGAAATCCTGCTGCAGATAGACCAGCTAATGGCCAGTGAAAATATTCATCAGGCCCTACAGGATGTGGCCCAAAACCTGCCCAACATGTTACAGCAGGCTGTCTTTACCATGACCCTGGTGACTGGCAGCATCTTCTCCGGCCTTACAGAAGTGTTGATAGTACTTTTTCTTGTGTACTACATGCTGCGAGACCTCTCCCATGTAAAAAGGGGTATTGTCCGCTTATTTCCCCCGGCCTGGCGCAAAGAATCCACCCATGTGCTGCAAATCATTGACCTGAAAGTGGGGGCGTACCTGCGGGGCAACCTGCTCCGCTGCACAGCGGTGGGTATCATCACCGGCATTGCCCTGGCCATTGTCGGCATGCCTTTTGCCCTGATGCTGGGTATCCTGGCGGGAATTTTAAATATCATTGTCTACATCGGGCCATACCTGGCCGGCATTCCAGCGGTGTTATTAGCATTAACACCCAATACTCCGCACCCCATTTTGATTGTTGTCCTCTATGTGACGGTACAGGCTGTGGATGCCTTTCTTCTGACTCCGAATTTACTGGGCAAAGCTGTGGACCTGAGGCCCTTTACCGTCATAATCAGCCTACTCATCGGCGGAACCCTGTTGGGTGTAATCGGCTTCCTATTAGCCATCCCCGTGGCCGCCACCATAAAAGTCATTATCTACCACTACTACCTCAAAGAAGACCAAATCCTAAAACTCTAGCCCCTAACCATAATTTCCTGGCAGTGCAAAAAAAATCCCTCTCTGATATTTCTGAGAGGGATTTAATATTTATGTCAGACAGTCACTGCAGTTGCCGTAGAACTCCATACGGTGAAAATCAACCTGGCCACCAACGGTACCCGCCACCTGCTCATCGTAGTCTGTCAATAACGGCAGGTCGATGTCCATAACTTTGCCGCAATCCTGGCAGACAAAGTGATAATGAGGGGCCGGATTGCCGTCGAAACGGCTGTAGGTGCTTCCGTAATTGAGTTCCTGAATGTCGCCCATTTCCTTTAACACACGCAGATTGCGATAGACAGTCCCCAGGCTGATACGGGGGACCGCTTGCCGCACCTGTTCGTAAATCCAGTCCGCGGTAGGATGGGCTTTTGTGTTTTGAAGTACTTCCAAAATCATTTGACGCTGTTTTGTCATTCTGTGGATGCGGGGTCGGTTAGTCATTTTCATCGCCTCGTTTCCAACAGTAGCTACGATTATATATAGCTAGTTTTACTATATTGGATTTGTCCGATGTTTGTCAAGTGAAAAAGCGCGCCAAAAGGTTTCCCTATGGCGCGCTTTAAAATATGGAACAACATTATTTTACTTCGTAACCTGCATCTCCTACCACTGCTTTTAAATCGCTTTCGCTGATCTTGCTGCCGTCGTAGCTGACATCAGCCTGACCCGCTTCCAGGTTAATCTGTACATCCTGGACACCGTCCAGTGTTTTTAAAGCTTTTTCCACCTTCATTTTACAATGGTTACAAGTCATGCCGCCAATGTTTAGTGTGAGCTTATCAGACATACCCATCCTCCTGTTCAAATTTTTTTTTATCGACATCCAAAGTTCCGCTAAAACTAAGATGCCCTCAGAACAAATTTAATATAAACTTAAAATTAGCCGCGTTTATACTTCATAAACGTTTTTAACTCTCTGATAATCTCTTCGTCCTCACCGCGGAGTATGGCAGAGCGCATACACGTTTCCAGGTGATTCTCCAAAATGATATTACTGATTTTCTCCAAGGAGGAGATAACTGCCTGCAGCTGTAGAAGGACATCAGCACAATACTTGTCCTCATCAACCATGCGCTCCACAGCTTTCAGGTGGCCGCTTGCCGTCTTAATCCTTCGGATTGTGTCCATTTTTTTCTGCCCCTGCATATAACACCTCCCACCCCCCTCCGGGGGGATATGTATAGAATACACTTTTTATTCTGCTGTGTCAACCCCTGGCACAAAATCAGGATAATCCCGGAAAACCCTGCTGGCGCAGGGCTTCATACAAAACTATGGCTACCGAATTAGACAGATTCAGGGAACGAACATCTGGTCCCATGGGAATCCTCACGCACTTTTGGGGATATCGGGCCAACAGCCAATCCGGCAGACCGGCGGTTTCCCGACCAAATACCAGCAGGTCGTCCTTATGATATTTAATGTCGGTATATGACTGCTTACCCTTGGTGGACAAAAACCAACAATTCCTGTCAGTAGCATAGTCTAGAAAATGCTCCAGACTTTCATGTACCTGGAGGTTTAGATGCTGCCAATAATCAAGTCCCGCCCTTTTTAACTGCCGCTCTTCAATGGAAAAACCCATGGGTTCCACCAAATGTAGCGTTGTCCCCGTCACCGCACAGGTTCGGGATACATTTCCGGTATTGGGAGGGATCTCCGGTTCAACCAGAACTATATGCACCGCTACCGCTCCTTTCGTGCCACATAGAATACACGGCGCGTTCCAAAGTCAGGCTCATCCAGGCTGAAAGCAGCATACCTGCCCACCAACTCCAAGCCGGCATGGTGCAGGGACCTTTGCACTTCTTCCTCAGAAATCACCCGTTCTTTATGTACTTCACTGAATTTCTGATAATTACCGTCTTTAAGTTTGGTAAAACCGGTTACAGCTATTTCCCAGATATCCTGCTCTACAAACCGGGTTTCCCAAATCAGTGTAAAATCATCGCAGTCTACCCAGGATGTTTCCGTCTTGGTATCCTGCAGTTTGTCCACCCGGTTAACATCGAAGATAAACAACCCTTCAGGCAAAAGCGCCTTACCGACGGCGCTAAAGGTTTGTGTCAAATCCTCTGCTGTTAAAAGATAATTTATTCCATCCTGAAATGATACCACCAGACCCACCGGTTCAGCCAGGGAAAATGTACGCATATCTGCCTGCATAAAAGCTGCCTCGGTCCCCTGGGACTCTGCTTTTTCCCGGGCAAAGGACAGCATCTCAGCCGATAAATCCAGTCCGGTCACAGGGTAGCCGGCCCGGGCCAGGGCCAGCGTGGTGGTTCCGGTACCGCAGGCCACATCCAGTACATTTTGCCGGGGGATGCCGCCATGGCGGTGCGTTAATTCTCCGATGTACTCTGCCCATTCATCGTAATCCACACTTTGCATCAACTGATCATAAATAACTGCCAGTCCACTATATTGAACCACTGCTTTCTCCTTTTTGCAGGTATTCTGTAACCACCGCCAATATTACTGCGGCGCCCCTTTGAATGTCATTTACATCTACCACAGCGAGATAATGACCTTTATTCTGCTGCGAATCACGGTAGTACTGATCGTAATACTCGGAGCAAAGGGCCATTGCCGCAGGGCGCAGCTCCCCCTGACGGATCTGGGTAGCCAGCGCCGAACATTTTTTTTGACCTAATTTTTTCTGCAGCATCAGTGCGGCATCGGCCAACGGCTCAACACTTTCGTCTATTCCGTGATACTCTTTTATAATCCGGTCTACCCGGATCTCCAGGTCTGCTTCCAGCAGGATATGCTCTCCCTGATGCATGGCGCTGTAGAGAAAATCCGGCAGAACCACAGGCCCTACCTTTTTTCCTTCCCCTTCTAGAAGGACATACGGCGCATTTTCTATTTCTTTTAGGGCGAAGAACAGATGGGCCTCAAAATCTTTCTGGGTGCGTGGTTTTCCCAGTCCTATGCCGCCAAATGCCGATCCGCGATGATTTGCCAGCCGCTCCAAATCGATGGTGGGGGCTCCTTTGCGCTGCAACTCCTTTATTACTAAGGTTTTGCCCACTCCGGTAAGGCCGTTTAGAACAAAAACCGGCATCTTTATTTTGGCGCTCTTCAGATAGCGCACAACATGGCGGCGAAACGCTTTATAGCCTCCCACCAGTTGCCAGGCCGGATAACCCAGCGCCTCCATCACCGAGAACACACTGCCGCTGCGCATTCCGCCGCGCCAGCAGTAGAGGACAATATCACGACCCGCCGCACTCTCCAGCATTTCCTCCACCATACCTGGCAGACGGGGCCCCACCAGAGAAAGACCGACCAGTTTGGCCCGGTCGGTCCCTTCCTTCCAGTATGTGGTGCCGACAAGCGCCCGCTCCTCATCAGAAAATAGCGGAATATTCACTGCCCCCGGAATATGAGCCAGTGAAAACTCCCCGGGAGAGCGCACATCGACAAGTAAATACTGCTCTCTGTTCTTTATAAACTGCTCCACTGTGAGTAGCGATTTCACGGTCCCAGTCCTTCCCTTTTTCTGCATCTATTGTACCCGATTAATCGCGTTAACTCAAGTCAGTGACAATCACCGGCACAACCCGGGTCATGGTCATCTTTTTTCTCTTCCCCGTCCTCCCGGGACTTTTGCAGCAGTTCATTGTATCTGGTCAGCTTGGCTGCTACCTTACCAAAAACAGTGTCTTCCGGGTAATTACCCTCTTCATCGGTTTTACCGGCGGGCACACCGGTGAGGATTTCAATGCCTTCTTCAATGGTGGTAACGGGGTAGATATGGAATTTACCCTCCCGCACCGCGTCCACCACTTCATCCGAGAGGTTCAGGTTTTTAATATTCTGCACCGGCAGCATGACCCCTTGTTTTCCTGTAAGGCCCTTTAGCTTACAGGCTTTAAAGAAACCTTCAACCTTATGTGTGGCTCCGCCAATGGGCTGGATCTGCCCCAGCTGGTTCACAGAGCCTGTCACCGCAATGTCCTGGCGCAACGGCAGCTCGGACAGACTGGACAAGATGGCATAAAGCTCGGTGCTGGAAGCACTGTCTCCTTCTACACCGGAATATAATTGTTCAAATGTCAGGCTGGCAGAAATTGACAGCGGAATTTTCTGGGCAAAAATGGCGGCAAGGTAGCCGGATAGTGTAAGCAAGCCTTTATCATGGATGCGGCCGCTCATTTTAGTTTCCCGCTCAATATTAATGATGCCCTGCTTACCCAAATAGGTCACCGCAGTAATGCGGGAAGGTCGGCCGAAAACATAATCTCCGCTGTTTAAAACAGAAAGACCGTTTACCTGTCCCACCTTTTCTCCGTCCATGTCCAAAAGGATTGTTCCTTCGTCCAGCATTTCCTGCAGCTTTTGCTCGTACGTATCTGAACGGTAATTTTTCTCCTCAATGGCTTTCTTAACATGCTCGCCATTTACAACTTCCGCATTGGCCATTTGGGCCCAGGCATCCGCTTCAAAAATTATCTCCACAATTTCATTGAAACGGGTGCTTAATTTCTGCTGATGATCGGCCAGGCGGGAGCTGTACTCCACCAGACTGGCAACCCCGGTGCGGTCAAAATGCTTGACTCCTTCCCGCTGTGAATGGGTGGCAATAAAGCTGGCCATTTCCGTCATATTATCTCGATTGGCATCCATTTCTGTATCAAAATCTGCTTTTACTTTGAAAAGCTTGGAAAAATCCTCTTCATAATGGTACAGTGCCTGATACAAGAAGGGATTGCCCATAAGTATAACTTTAACATTAACCGGAATTGCCTGCGGCCTGAGCGATGCCATGGCCAGCACCCCAAACTGTTCCCCCAGATTCTCCATGCAGGCTTCCCTGGTTTTTAAAATTCGTTTCATACCTTCCCAGGCGCCGGGGTTTGTTAAAACATCCCTTACCTGCAGAATCAGGTAACCACCGTTGGCTTTGAGCAGTGAACCGGCCTTAATCATGGTATAGTCGGTGGTGACCATACCCATTTTATTTTCATACTCCACCCGGCCCACCAGATTGTAGTAAGTGGGATTGGTTTCAATGATCACCGGTGCACCTTCGGTGTCCTTGTTATCCACCACCAGGTTTACCTGGTATTTGTGTCCCGGGTCACCCTTTTTTTTCATCCAGGGAAACGGTGCCCCTTCTCCTTCTTCGCTGGAGCGAAAATCATCCAGATTTTCCAGGACGTCGTTTTGCACCTCTCCCAGATATTTCACCACAGATTCTTCCTGGGCATAGCGCTCCTTTAAATCATCAATTAAATAGCCAACAGCAAATAAGCCGATTTTATTTTCCAGCTCTTTAATGGCCTCCTTCATTTCGCGCTCAGCAGCTTGAATGCGCCGCATCACCTGAATGGCCTTTAGCTGAATTTCATTGCTCTTTTCCTCAAACTCTGCCTTTTTCTCAGCGGGAAGAGCCTCAAACTCCTCGCCGGTAATTTCTTTGCCGTCAATAATAGGCACACTGACAAACCCGGTGCTCTCGCGCTTGAGCACAAACCCCTCTTCTTTGGCCTTGTTTGTCAGCTCTTCAAACAATTCTGACCTTGTTTCCTGGAACTTTTTAAATAGTTCCGCTTTTTCCCGCTCATAATCATCGGCATCAAATGCTTTGGGAATCTCCAACTTCAGGGAATCCACCAACTCTTCCATATCCTTGGCAAAACGGGAGCCTTGTCCACAGGGCAAGCGCAGTGCCATGGGATGACTGGGGCTGTCAAAATTATAAACATAACACCAGTCATCGGGAGCCTTTTCTTTGGCAGCCACATCATTAACAAGTGTCTGGGCATAGGATATTTTACCCGTACCGGTCCGGCCTGTCATAAAAATGTTATAGCCATGCCTTTTTATGGCCAGGCCAAATTCCATGGCCCGTACGGCCCGCTCCTGCCCAATGATACCCTCCAGCGGCGGAACCGATTCGGTGGTTTCAAACTCAAATTGTGACGGATCACATATGTACCTTAACTCTTCAGGTTTTAGCGTTCTAAACTCCATACCTTTTCCCCCTTTTGTTATTTAAGATTGCTTTTCTTTACGAATCTAATCCTCCCTGGCCACAAAGTTATTCATCTTTTATCTTATCATACCGGATTACTGAAACCATTAATGGAATGTTGCAAGCTTTTCGGCAATTTACCAATTTTAGGCACAAGAAAGGCGCGCTTATTCGGCTTCCTCAGCGCGCGCTTTGCAGGTTTCAGTACCGGTTTCTGCTGCAGCTTTGCTAACTGCAAAGCGTTATAATTTCCGGTATAAAAAGAGGGACAGGCAAGCTGTCCCTCTTTCCTGATTTTTTGTTTTAGCTGACGCGATCCTTAACCAGGGTATCCACAATGCTGGGGTCAGCCAGTGTGGAGGTATCGCCGATACCATCCTCTTCGCCGTGGGCAATCTTGCGCAAAATACGGCGCATGATTTTCCCGCTCCTGGTTTTAGGCAGGGCAGGGGAGAATTGGATATGGTCCGGTGTAGCAATGGGTCCGATTACTTTACGGACATGCTTCACCAGTTCTTTACGCAGTTCATCACTGGCGGTAAACCCTTCTCTGAGGATTACGTAGGAGTAGATACCTTCACCCTTAATATCATGGGGGAAGCCGACAACCGCAGCTTCAGCCACAGCGTCATGCGCCACCAGTGCGCTTTCCACTTCGGCAGTTCCCAGGCGGTGACCGGAGATATTGATAACATCATCCACCCGGCCCATCAGCCAGAAATAACCGTCCTCATCTTTGCGGGCACCGTCTCCGGTGAAGTAGTAACCTTCATACTGGGAGAAGTAGGTGTTGAAGAAGCGTTCATGGTCGCCGTAAACAGTCCGCATCATACCGGGCCAGGCTCTACGGATTACCAGGTAGCCGGGCTCATCCACGTCGGCCTCGCTGCCGTCCTGACGGATGACAGCGGCGTCAACGCCAAAGAAGGGAGTCGTTGCGGCACCGGGCTTGGTGGGTACTGCTCCTGGAATGGGGGCAATGAGAATGCCGCCGGTTTCTGTCTGCCACCAGGTATCCACAATGGGGCAGCGCTCCTTACCAATCACCCTATGATACCATTTCCAGGCTTCCGGGTTGATGGGCTCACCCACTGAACCCAGCAGACGCAGGCTGCTTAAATCATGGCGGTTGGGCCACTCATCGCCGTCACGCATCATGGCACGGATGGCTGTGGGTGCGGTATAGAAAATGTTGACTTCATACTTTTCCACCACGTCCCAGAAACGATCCGGGTTCGGGTAGTTAGGAATTCCTTCAAACATTACACTGGTTGCGCCGTTGGCAAGGGGGCCATACACAATATAGCTGTGGCCGGTAACCCAGCCGATATCGGCGGTGCACCAGTAGGTGTCTTCGTCTTTAATGTCAAAGATATATTTGGTGGTGGCAGCAACATGGGTCAGATAGCCACCGGTGGTATGCAAAACCCCTTTGGGCTTTCCGGTACTACCGCTGGTGTAGAGAATGAACAGGGGATCTTCCGCATCCATCTCTTCGGGCTGGCAGTATTTTTCAATATCTGTCGCCGCAACTTCATCATCCCACCAGGTGTCACGGCCATCCTTCATATTCACTTCATTACCTGCACGACGATATACAATAACGTTTTCCACGGAAGGTGCATCACTTAGAGCTTCGTCGGCAATATCCTTCAGCTTAACAGTTTTTCCGCCACGCAGGCCGGCATCAGCTGTGACCAGCAACTTACATTCGCTGTCGTTAATCCGGTCACGCAGGGCTTCCGCACTGAATCCGCCGAAGACAATGCTATGAATAGCACCAATGCGGGTGCAGGCCAGCATAGAAATGGCCAATTGGGGAATCATGGGCATGTAAAGCGCTACGCGATCGCCTCTTTTAACACCTTTTTTCTTCAGCACATTGGCAAAGCGGTTTACTTCCCGGTACAGTTCATGATACGTATAAGTCCGGCTTTCACCGGGAGCGTCGCCTTCCCAGATAATGGCAGCTTTGTTCTTACGCCAGGTTGTGAGGTGACGGTCTAAGCAGTTATAGGAGACATTCAGTTTTCCGCCCTGGAACCATTTGATGTCTGCTTTCTTGAAGTCGAAATCCACCACTTTATCCCATGGCTTGAACCAGTCCAACAGTTCACCTGCCAAATCGGACCAAAAACTATCGGGATCGTTGATGGAACTCTGGTACATCTTTTGGTACTCTTCCATGCTTTTGATATGCGCGTTTTGCTTAAAGCTCTCCGGTGGCGCATATGCATTTCCTTGTTCAACAATTGTTTCGTTTCCTTTTTCAGTCATCGTACCCCTCCTCCAATTTTTCCTTACTAAAAAGGGGGCCGGGGTTATCGCCCGGCCCCCCGCAAACACAACCTACATTTTCACTGCTATTATAGCAGTAGCCCATGAGCAAATCCTAAACACATTATAGCATTTGCGAAATAGAATTACAAGATATTTATTGGAATGTTCTGAATTTATTCAAAATATTTTATTTGCTCAATTTACTTAATCTTAGGACATGCCTAGTTACCTTCACCGATTTCACGGGTAGCTCTGGGGTAACGAAGCTCGGTAACCAGATCCTGAATGTCCTCAGGCGGTGCTTCTGTGGCCATGGAGACAAAGTAGGTTACCAGGAAGTTGGCGGGTACACCAAACAGTCCGGCGTTAACAGGCAGGATGCCAAAGATCTGGATGCCATAGAAGTGGGAGATTATAATGTAGGTGATTGTAACAGTCAGACCCACAATCATACCTGCTACAGCACCGGTGGCATTGGCACGCCGCCACCAGATTCCCAAAAAGATTGCCGGGAAGAAAGATGCCGCAGCAATGGAGAACGCCCAGGCCACCATGGCTACAATCAGGGCCGGTCTGGAGAGCGCCGCCAGGGCACACAGGGCAGCTACCACTACCAACACCGCCCGCGACCAGAAGAGAACGGCTCCCTCTGATGCATCAGGGTTAATCATCTTCTTATAAATATCGTGGGCCACACCGGCAGCCAGCACCATCAAGAGGCCAAGCGAGGTGGATACCGCCGCCGCCATACCGCCGGCGCCGATCAGACCGGAGACTGTATAGGGCATGTTAGCAATTTCCGGAGCCCCGGTTACAATCATATCCGGATGTAATTCAAGGCCTTCATAAGCCAGAATACCGTCATTGTTCACATCATTTACAGTAACCATATCCTGCTCGCCCCAGGACTCAACCCAGGCCGGCATATCGGCGATGGGGGTCCCCACCAGGTTCTGGTAAATGTCGTTTCTTACCAGAGCCGCCATGGCGGGAGCAGAGGCGTAAATCAATACGATAAACAGCAGACACCAACCAACACTGATGCGGGATTCCCTTACGGACTTAACGGTGTAGAACCGGGTTAAAACGTGGGGCAGTCCCACGGTTCCCACCATCAGGCAGAAAATAAGCCCCAAAGTGTTAAGCATACTCATGTTGGTAAATGGCTGAATATAGCTGGTCATGTTGTTGGCCGCTTCAAAAGCGGTAATTTCAGACAGCGCCTGACCATAAGAAAGCCAGGGGATAGGACTGCCGGTAAGACGAATTGACAGCAGTACCAAAGGTACAACATAAGCGGTTAAGGCAATCAGATACTGGGCCACAGACACCCAGGTAACACCGCGCATTCCGCCGGAGAAAGTGGTCAAAAGGATTACCGCCAGGGCCACAAACACGCCCCATTCAAAGGGTAAGCCCAAAAAGCGGCTGGCAATCATGCCCACACCCATAAACTGCGGAATCAGATAAACAATATTCATGGCCACGGCGGAGAAAACCGATACGCCCCGGGCCACATTCCCGCCATAGCGGGCAGCCATAAAGTCCGGTACTGTGTAGGCCCTCATTTTGCGCACGTATGGTGCAATCAAAAGAGCCAACAGCACATATCCTCCGGTCCAGCCCATGATATAGGCCAGGCCGTCATAACCTAACATATAGATAGTACCGGCCATCCCGATAACGGAAGCAGCACTCATCCAGTTGGCCGCGCCGGCCATCCCGTTATAGAGTGCCGGAATATCCCGACCGGCCACATAATAATCGGCAACCTTGCGGGCCGAACTTAAAACACCTACAACAGCATACAACAAAACCGTACCAAAGAAGAATATCAGACCGATTGTCCTGGGCTGCAGCGCGCCCTGCCCTTCCATAAAACTAAAGATAGCCGTAAGCAGTAAAACTGACCCGATTACGCCTAAAGCAAACTTAGTCCATTGACTGTCTTTCATATGCCTCCTCCTCACTCACTTCTGTATTTGCCCCTTCTATTTAGAGAACCTATTCTTTCATACCGTACTTTTCATCAATTGCATCCATCTTCTTCGCATAAAAGAAAATCATCCAAACGTAAACAATCAGCGTAACCAATGAACCCAGTGTATAGCCTACAGGAAAACCTGCAATCTGAATTTCATTTAAGCTACCAGCTAATAACGCCCCTACCCAGGTAATTACAAACCATACTGCCAGCAGCGTCATTACCAGTCTTGCATTGTCCTTCCAGTGGGCATCCGCCGTTTCCTGATCCACCGCAGTGTATTTTAACTCTTCGGTCATGCTCTTACCTCCTTTTCTTACATCGCCCCAAGAATGATATCACGTTACCACCGACTAATCTGGCTCTCTCTCATCTGTCACCTCCTGTACGCATTTTCAGAGACAATGGTCAGACTGTTTAGAATATTCTGGATATTAGTGCTACGTTCGATATCTGCAACCGTCATTTCTTCGATAGCTACAATTTATAATATGAATTATACCACCGCATGGCAGGTGATGCAAGAGCCAATTTTAGAATTTTCTGATTATTTATACTATTCAGATTCTGTTAAGCTTTACACAAACCTCTCCCGCAGCTAGCAGCCGCGGGAGCCTAGAACCCCTTCCTGCCTTAATTTTAGAATATCTTCGTCGGTTAGCCCTGCGGTAAGCAGCACTTCTTCAGTATGCTCCCCTATGGCCGGAGCAGGCCCGCTCTGCACAGATGCACCATCCTTAAACCTGACAGGAAAGTTCAATGATTTACCGGTCACCATTTCCCGCGCCTTCACCTGCGGGTGCTCTTTAACCTCAGGCAAAGATAGTACCGGCTCACAACAGGCATCCACCCCAGCGAAGATTTCTTCCCACTGCCGGCGGTTTTTTTGCCCGAAAATACCGGCCAACTCCTTCTTTAAGCCAGCCTGATCCTGCTGATACTGCACGTCTCGCAAATCATTGCGTCCAACAGCAGCACAGAAACTCAGCCAGAACTTTTTTTCCAGAGCTCCCAGAGCCATATAACCTCCATCGGCCGTTTTATATACCGAATAGCAGGCCAGACCGCCATTTAGCTCCGCTTCTCCCCGCTTTATTTCATTGCCGGCAAACACTTCCGCCATGGAGATAGGCAGCCAGGATACAAGGCCGTCCAACATGGCCACATCTATGTATGTACCGCCCCTGCCCCTTTCCCGGGCAAAAAGAGCTGCCAGAATTGCCGATAAGGCCATCTGTGTTCCACCGCCCACATCGCCAATCTGAACTCCCGGTATTACCGGCGGGCCTCCCGCCTGACCTGTTATATCCAGAATTCCGGACAAAGCAATGTAGTTTAAGTCATGACCTGCCCGGTCCCGCAGTGGGCCGTCTTGCCCGTAACCTGTAATGGAACAGTAGATAATCTTCTCATTAATTCGGCGCACCTGGTCATAACCAATGCCCAAAGAGTCCACCACTCCGGGGCGAAAACCCTCCACCACCACATCGGCGTCCGCTGCCAGGCGCAAAAAAATCTCAATCCCTTTCGGATCTTTCAGATTTAGTGTGATACTTTTTTTGTTACGGTTTAGCAGGCGAAAATAATGACTGTCCTCACCTTCCATGGGTCCCATTTTCCGAAAATAATCTCCCTCTCCGGGACTCTCCACCTTTATGACGTCGGCCCCCATATCGGCTAGCATCATAGTACAAAAGGGGCCGGGATACAACCGGGTAAGGTCAAG